>CAINSH010000146.1 GCA_903852955.1 uncultured Actinomycetes bacterium
AAAAACGGGGAAGTAGAAAGCGCACCCGATACAGATGTGGCCAAAAGTGAAGAAGAGATCAAAGGGCAACGAAACCAACCAAAAAAGAAGAAAAAGAAGAAATAGGACAAATCAGTACAAATAGGTTTAATTCACTACAAACCCGACAGGGAGAGCGACATGGCAAAGACAAAAGCTGTTACAGAAGTAAAAGATGTAGCAGAGGTAGAAGTTGTGGCAGAAACAGCAATCAAGCCCGTTAAAGGCGTGGCTAAACTGGAAGAAGAGGGCGATATCGCCGCTGACTACCTAGAGGCGCTACTAGATATTGCAGATCTAGATGGCGACATCGATATCGATGTCGAAAACGATCGGGCTTCTCTGGCAATTGTTGGCGGAAAGCTCAACCACCTAGTTGGCCGCGACGGTGAGGTCCTAGATGCGATTCAGGAGCTAACTCGCCTGGCAGTTCAAACAGCAACAGGTGATCGCTCCCGTTTAATGCTTGATATCGATAACTTCCGCGCCAACCGCCGCAAGGAGCTAACAAAGCTTGCCAACGAGATGGCCGAGGAAGCTAAGACCACTGGAAACTCAATCAAGCTAGCCCCAATGAATGCATTCGAGCGCAAAATCATCCATGACACGATTCAAGAACTTGGCCTAAGTAGCGAATCTGACGGGGAAGACCCAAGCCGCTACGTTGTTATCTATCCAGCATAAATGCAGGTTTCACGTGAAACCCTGATCGAACGGTATTTTCCTGATATCGAGCGGGTCAAGGCCTATGCCGCTTTCCTGGAAAGCGCTGGAATTGAGCGTGGGTTAATCGGCCCTCGAGAGGCAGATCGCATTTGGGAACGCCATATATTTAACTGCCTGCCGGTCACGACGCTGCTCAAAGAAGGCTCAATCGTCTTTGATATCGGTTCTGGAGCAGGCCTTCCTGGAATAGTTATCGCCTTAGCCCGCCCAGATTTACATGTCACTCTTATTGAACCCCTTGAACGACGGACCGAGTTTCTAAAGCAGGCTGTTGCAGGCCTTGATATTGAGGTAATTCGAGGCCAAGCCCAAGATGTTCGGACGACAGCCCATTACGTAACAGCGCGCGCCGTTGCCCCGTTAGAGAAGTTAAAGAAGATGAGCTGGCACCTTTTAAAAACAAATGGCTCATTAATGGCGATTAAAGGTAAATCAGCCGAAGAAGAGATGAAATCGGTGCCAAAAGCCATGCTCCACGAAGTAAATTGCGAGGGAATTGAGCTTGGACGTATCGTGGAGGTTCGTAAAGGTGCTTAACTAGCGCCCGTGGATGATTCACGTGAAACAAAACAGGTAGTCGGAGTTCGCCGGCTTAAAGAGGCGATGGCCAAACCCGCCTCCCTTCGAATCATCACTGTCGCCAACCAAAAGGGCGGGGTAGGTAAAACCACAACCACAGTAAATCTTGCAGCAGCCCTTTCTATGGGTGGGCTACGTGTGGCTGTTATAGATCTTGATCCTCAGGGAAATGCATCCACCGCGCTGGGAGTTGAACACCTAGAAAACCCTGGAATTTATGAAGTTCTGATGGGTGATATCTCTTTGGCCAAAGCCAGCCAAAAAGTCAAAGGTTTTCCTTCACTGGAATGCATTTCTTCAAACACATCCCTTGCACAAGCTGAAATTGAATTAGTACCAATGGTTGCTCGCGAGATGCGATTAAAAGATGCAATTGATGAATTAGCAACTGAACGAAGTAACACAGGTGAACCACTTGATTATATTTTTATCGATTGCCCACCAAGTTTAGGTTTATTAACAATTAATGCATTGACCGCTGCCAAAGAAATGTTGGTTCCTATTCAATGTGAGTACTACGCACTTGAAGGTTTGTCTCAACTATTAAAAACTTTTGATCTAGTTAAGAAGCGCCTAAATCCTTCACTAAGACTTTCAACATTTGTATTAACCATGTTTGATAGTCGAACACGTCTTGCAAATGATGTTGCTGAAGAAATTCGTAAACACTACCCAAATGAATTAATTGATATTCCTGTGCCTCGCGCAGTTCGTGTATCTGAAGCACCAGGCTTTAATCAAACCGTAATGACATATGACGCAGCATCACCAGGTGCAATTGCTTATATGTCTGTTGCACGCGAATTAGCAGAGCGCGGAAAACCATTTGATTCAAACGTTGTTTCAATTAACTACAAACGCGAAGGTGAGATTGCATAGTGGCACGTCGTGGCGGACTAGGCACAAACCTAGATGCATTGATTCCAACTTCATTAACTGTTGATGGAACTGAAGTAGCAACACAAAACGAAGTTGATATTAACTCTATTGTTGCAAACCCTCGCCAACCCCGTAGTTATTTCGATCCCGAAGCACTCGCAGAGTTAACTGCATCAATTAAAGAGATTGGAATTTTGCAACCTCCTGTAGTGCGATCAAAACCAAACGGCACATATGAATTAATTATGGGTGAGCGTCGTTATCGCGCAGCTAAAGCCGCTGGCTTAACAAAAATTCCGGTAATTATTCGCCAAACCCCAGACAATGAATTACTACGTGAAGCACTTATTGAAAACATTCATCGCAGTCAACTTAATGCACTAGAAGAAGCTGCTGCCTACACCCAACTTTTAACTGACTTTAACTGCACACATGAAGAGCTTGCTGCCAAACTAGGACGTTCTCGCCCGCTCATTTCTAACACAATTCGTTTAATGGCTTTGCCAACTAGTGTGCAACAAAAACTGATCAATGGTTCATTAAGCGCCGGTCATGCACGTGCATTGCTAGGTTTGTCTGACGCGCAAGAGATTGAAAAACTAGCGGCACGAATAATCGCGCAAGGTCTAAGCGTTCGCGCGGTCGAAGAGATTATTTCAATTGGTGCACCAAAACGAAAAGGTGCAAAGAAGTTAAAGAACGTTAAATCTGCCAGCCCTGAACTTCAGGAAATTGCTGATGAAATCGGCGACGCATTAGATACACGAGTTTCTATTCAAGGCAGCATAAATAAAGGAACAATTGTTATTGAGTTTGCCGGAACTGCTGATTTAAAAAGAATCGCCAAAGCAATTCAAAGTTAGTTCAGCTGGTTTCCACCACGGCGTGACATCTCGGTTTTAATAACCCCACCCAATGCTTTAACACCTTCGCGAATTCGCTCTGGGGTTGGGTAGCAATACGACAAGCGCATAGACCAAGAACCAAAACCGTCAGCATAAAATGCAGTCCCAGGTACGTATGCAACCTTGGCAACAATTGCTTTAGGCATTAACGCCTTAGTGTCGATTTCAGGGGGCAAAGTAACCCAAACATAAAATCCACCACCTGGTTTTGTCCACTTAGCAGTTGCAGGGAAAAATTCATCTAATGATTCCAACATTGCATCACGACGAACCTTGTATAGATCGCAAAAAGATGCAATCTGATCTCTCCAGGGTTGATCGGCTAAATAACTAGAAATAGTTAACTGTGAAAAATTAGATGGGCAAAGAATTGAAGACTCACTGGCAATAATTAATTTTTCTTTTAAAGATGGCGGGACAAGGGCCCAACCCACTCGCATCCCCGGAGCAATTGTTTTGGAGAACGAACCAAGATAGATAACATTTTCAGAGTCTTCAGCACGCATTGCATTGGGAGATGGCTTATCAAAACCCAACAGGCCGTAAGGATTATCTTCCACAACAAAAATTCCCTCAGTACGGCAGATAGTTAAAATTTCAGTACGACGATCTGCCGGAAGTAGAACACCGGATGGGTTTTGGTAATTTGGAATTGTGTACAAGAACTTTATCCGTCGTCCCGCGGCGCGGACATTTTTAATCGCCACACGTAAAGCTTCTGGGACTAGACCTA
This sequence comes from uncultured Actinomycetes bacterium, assembly GCA_903852955.1. Lineage (GTDB taxonomy): Bacteria > Actinomycetota > Actinomycetes > Nanopelagicales > Nanopelagicaceae > Planktophila. The sequence continues at coordinate 3,841 of CAINSH010000146.1, forward strand.
ATTCATCGGTTTCAACATGGACAACAGAAGCCTCATATTGATGGAAAGTGCCAAGTGCTCCAACATATGAAGGCGCTTCAGCTAAAACAACATCGCCTGGATCAATAAAGATTCGCGAGATTAAATCAAGGGCTTGCTGCGAACCAGTTGTTACCAAAACATCATCTGGGTTCGCACGGATTCCTTCTAGCGCCATTACTTCACAGATTTGCTCGCGTAGTTTTGGATGCCCTTGTCCGCTGCCATACTGCAACGCTTCGGCGCCGTTAGTTAAAATCAACTTCTGAACTACATCAGCCATCATTCCCATAGGTAGCGCAGAAAGATTTGGCATTCCACCAGCTAAAGAAACAATTTCGGGCCGAGAAGCAACGGCAAACAGAGAACGAATCTCACTTGGCTTCATATGCGCGGCACGTCCAGCAAAGCGCTCCTCAAGATTTTGAGGTGCACCGGTAGCAAAACGAGGCGTTACTTCAGACATGGCTTAAGTCTCCCATATGCCAGCTAGAGCCAGCACACTAATTAACGGCGAATACCAGCTTTACGCAGATCTGAAATACGCAAAGTTCCAGTTTTTGCATCATCTTCAGCCGCCAAATACAGCCGTTGTATTGAAATAACTAAAGCTTCAGCAATTACGTCACGAAAATCAGGACGAGACATTCGACCTATGTCGCCAGGATTAGTTTTATACCCCAAATCAATTCGAACCGCCGGAGCCTTTGTTAACCGTAATAAATCCCACGTCATGGCATGGGTACGGCAGTTAGCAAAATCAGTACGTGCACATATTTCACGCTGAACTAAAGATGCAAACCGCTCACCAACAATTGAATGCACGCCGTGTGCGTCACTACCGTAAAAATAAGTTGCAGCGCCATGTGCATTTTCATTCTTATAACTATCTTCATGTAAAGAAATCATTAGATCGGCGTTACTGTTATTTGCAAAAGCTATTCGTTCGCTTTCACTTGGATTATTAGTTGCACCTCGAGTCAAAAATACTGATGCACCTAACGCTAATAAACGTCCTTCTGTTCGAACCGCAACATCGTAAACGAGAGGGTCTTCACCTTCAGGATTTAAAACAATAGTTTTGTTTGCAAGTGCTGGTCCACGGTTTCGCTGTGTAGCACTTTCACGCATTGCAGCAGGCGCGCCACCGGAAACGATTTTAGTTAATCTAATCAAAGCAATTATCGTTGCTGGTCCACACTTGCCATCAATTGCAATACCTACTGATTTTTGGAAATCTTTAACCGCAATTTCAGTGCGCGGGCCATAAATCCCATCTACACGACCACAATCAAAACCCATCTCAGTTAGTCGAGATTGCAATGCTGCAACATCATCTCCGCGCATCAAGGGCGCTTCCTGAAGATTTAGTGAGCGATCACCTAACTTCCACCGAGCTTCTTCTAATGCACGTGCCGTCTGGTCATCAACAATTCCCGTGACACTTAAGCCACGGGACTGTTGAAATGATCGGATATCCGACTCGTCTAAATGGGACATGAATTAACTACGAAATAAAGCTTTCAAGTTCCTTCAACATCGCAGGCTTTGGCTTTGCGCCAACAATTGTCTTTACAACTTCACCATTGACATAAACATTCATTGTAGGAATAGATGTGATTCCGTATTTGATTGCAATCGCAGACTCTTCATCAGTGTTGAGTTTTACAATCTTTAACTTTGAACCGTATTCATCGGAGATTTCCTCAAGAATTGGACCAACGGCACGGCATGGACCACACCATTCAGCCCAGAAATCGACCAATACAGGGGTGCTGCTCTTTAGTACCTCAGCATCGAAAGTTGCTGTTGTTACTTTGCTCGTAGCCATTTTTTACTCCTTGATATCTGTTGTTTGTGTGAGAACTTTAATGTCCAGCTAAGAATTTCTCTGCATCTAAAGCCGCGGCACAGCCCGAACCTGCTGCTGTAATTGCTTGACGATAGGTGTGATCGACGAGGTCACCACAGGCAAAAACCCCTTGTATGTTTGTGCGCGTTGACCGCCCTTCAGCTTTTACATAACCTTCATCATCTAAATCTATCTGTCCCAACAGAAGTTCACTGCGCGGGATATGTCCGATTGCTACAAACAACCCCGTGAAGTCGCGAGTTGATTCAGTTCCATCAACAGTATTACGCAGCTTCAATCCAGATACTTTGTCTGCACCTAATACATCAATAACTTCGGTATTCCACAAGAATTCAATTTTTGGATTTGCGGCAGCGCGCTCAGCCATAATTTTGGATGCACGCAAAGTATCGCGGCGGTGGATTAGAACCACCTTTTCTGCAAAGCGCGTAAGGAAAGTTGCCTCTTCAACCGCTGAGTCTCCCCCGCCTACAACTGCAATTGTTTGTCCGCGGAAAAAGAAACCGTCACACGTTGCACACCATGAAACACCATGACCTGACAAACGCTTTTCATTCTCCAAACCAATTTCACGGTAGGCACTTCCTGTAGCCAGAATTACCGATTTAGCTCTAACAGTATTTCCTGAGCCATCTTTTAAAACTTTTATCTCAGAAGTTAAATCCATTTCAACAATATCGTCAGTAATTAACTCTGCACCAAATCGCTTGGCTTGCTTGCGCATGTTATCCATTAAATCTGGGCCCATAACGCCATCAATAAAACCAGGGAAGTTTTCCACCTCAGTTGTATTCATGAGCGCACCGCCTGCGGTGACTGATCCTTCATAAATAATTGGATCTAATTGCGCACGCGATGCATAAATTGCAGCCGTATATCCAGCCGGACCTGAGCCGACGATAACTACATTTCGCACATCATTTTTCTCAACCATGGTGCCCCCTTAAACCCTTAACTTATCCTCTTTATTCCTCGGCGGCAGGACGCCGCATAACCGAACCTTTAAAGTGTCGAATCATTGTGATTTCCTCAACACCTACAGCTTTTCCAGCAATTAAATATCCAAGTAATGCAGAAACCATCACAATAACTAGTTCTCCCAGGCGAGCTAGTTTACTTAATTCAATACCAACCCAATCTAAATATTGGGTGAGAGCAAATAGTGGAAGCATGACTGCCACAGATGCAGCAAAGAGGCGCACATGTTGTCCAGCGAACTCCTTTACTGAAATAGCACCCGTATGTTTTTTCAATAAAGACAAAGTAACAAGTAAACCAACTATGTATGAGATTGAAAAAGCAAACCCTAAACCAACCGTCACCCATTGGTTTTGTAAAGTGAAGAGAGAAACATAAGACAAAGCAACAGCAATAATGTTAATGATTAAGATTGAAATAACCTGTGTGCGCGTGTCTTCAAAGGCGTTGAAACCGCGAATTAAGATTAAGTTGATCGAAAATGCAACTAAACCAAAACTTAGTGCAGCCAATACATAGCCGATATAACGCGCATCTTCTAATGGGATACCAACAAATATGACGGAAGTAATAAGCGGACCGAACAATAAAAATGCTACGGCACTAGGAATTGTAATTACTCCCACTAATTTAATTGCACGAATCAGTTGCTCGCGAACTTCGCCAGCCTTCTTTTCTAAAGCAAGTCTTGAAATGTGGGGCAAGATCGCTGTAATAATAGAAATTGTGACAATCGAATAAGGTAACAACATCACAAAATATGCAAACGTGTATGGCGTATAACCAACACCGCGGGTAATTCCTTCTTGCGCACTTCGTACAGCGGCGCTAGTTGCCACATTTACGGTAACTAAATAACCCAGCTGTGAAATCAAGACATAAACCAATGTCCAGCCAGCTAAACCAAAAGACTTGCCTAAGCCTTTTAGCCCCCATTGAGGTCGCAGCTTTATGCCTAACTTTTTTATAACTGGGACTAAAACCAGGGCTTGTACAACAACACTTAAAGTGGTTCCTAATCCAAGAATTTGCACTTGCAAAGAAGAAATTGAATCGAGGCTAATTACCGGTGAAAAAATCAGAAATGAACCAAATAACACAATCCCAACAATGTTGTTGGCAATCGGTGCCCACATAAGCGGGCCAAACGACCCCCTGGCATTAGCGACTTGGCCCAACATGGTAAATAAACCCAAAAAGAAGATTTGAGGTAAGCAATACCGCGTAAATGCAATTGCAATTTCTTTCTCAACTTCAAAACCTGAAGTGAAAAACTCTGGTGCATATAAACGAACTAATGCTGGCGCAAAAAACATACCAATCACAACAAGTATGAAGAGAATGATAGAAATTGTTGTAATTAATCGAGATGCAAAGCCATCGCCGCCATCTTCGTGATCAAATGATCTAACTAATTGAGGTATAAAGATCGCAGTTAAAGCTCCACCAACTAACAGGTTGTACAAAATATTTGGCATTGTATTTGCAACGTTATAAGTATCGGCAAGCAGGGCAGTCCCGAGAACTGCGACAAGTAAAATTCCACGGATAAATCCCGTAATGCGTGAAACGATTGTTCCAAGCGCCATAATTCCAGAAGCTCTGAACATCTCATTTGATTTCATTAGGGCGCCCCTTTCGCACTCGGCGAACACTTTGAGTCACAGCAGCTAGAAGTAAGAGTATTGCCGCACCGGTGGTAAACCACGTAACGCGTTTATCAATTACAGTTGAATTAATCTGTAAAACTGATGGAGGAACAACATCGTTTCCTTTTGAGTCAGTGATTTGGGCATATATTGTTGTTTCACCCGGAGCGACCACATCTAACTTAAGGTCTAACTGCTTCTTAGAGTTTGCAGCTACCTGTACTCCGGTAAAACTCTCAACAATCACGCGTGAGTTACTTGGAATCATGGCAACATCAACTGTTACTGCCACGGGAAACTCATTAATAATTGTCATAGGAAGTTTTGCCGATTCAGTAGTTACTTGATACTTACCGGCATTAATGCGCAGTTTTTGAACCGCCCTATCTGCGGCAAACTTTGCGTTACTAGAAAAATACTCACGTCCCTGACTATCTAAAGTAGGGGAGAGAAGTTTTGCTAATTGAATTCGCGTTTGAAGTAACGCATCATCTGCAACTACGTTAGTAAGCCGGGTCAGCGCTTTGCGAACATCGCTGTAGTTCTTGCGCAAAACCCCACTCAACTTTGCATTACCTGTGCTCCAGCCGCCAGCCGGATCGCTTCGCACAATCCGACCAAGAGTAATTTGGAGTCTTGTTTTTCCTGCTGAGTAATAAAGACGAAGCTCGCTTGGAGCTAAAGATTTTGTTAATTTAACATCTGGATTGCCATAAGCAAGTGCGATAACTTCATTGTTCATTGAAACTTTTTGTAATTGCCCTAACCAGTCAATAGCAATTTTAGAACCAATTGGGTCTGCACCGTTTGCTAACTTGTACTCACCTGTCATTGTTGCAATTTCATCTATAAGTGCCGGGTCAATTACCCATATTTTTGATTTAGAAATGGGTACAAAGACAAGTTGGCCCAATTTTCCAGAGGGTGTTAACTCCTGCGCCAAATCATCATTACGAAACTCCCCAATAAAGTTTTGATGAGCAGGTTCAACGATTCGGACAATTGTAGGTTCGGCATGAGCTGGGGTTAAAGGCGCACCAATTATGAAAGCAACTAAAAACGCAGCAGTAATTTTTTTCATGGAATTAACTCACCGCTGCGGGCTATCAACTTTTTTTCATCGGGATAGGCTAGTCGATCAACGATTTCACTTAAAGGAAACCAAGACACCTCGTCAACTTCACTTACTTGTGGAGTTAAAACACCACCAACTTCTGAAAATAGAAAATGGTGGACCGTTTTATGAATTCGTTTTCCACCAGCCATAAACCAAAAATCAATCACACCTAACGACTTGGTAATAGAAGATGTAATTCCAGTTTCTTCGGCGACTTCGCGAATCGCGGCCTGTTCAGGAGTTTCACCCTCTTCGATGTGACCTTTTGGAAGCGACCACAAAATTCTTTTGCCTGATGCATCTTTATGATCAATTCGACCGATGAGTAGCCCTTGAGTCCCAGTTGTATCTATTACCAACCCACCGGCGCTGACTTCATCAACTCTTTTGGCGTAAGGACGTTTATTTTTTTGGCTCGGTGATTTTTGAGCGTTAGTTGAATCATTACTTTGGGGGCCGCGGTTGGCGGGGCGCTTACGCTTCCGCTTTTTCTTCGTACCTTCGCTGCCCGCACCAGGTGCAGGGATCATGGGGCAAGGGTACTGCTCTAACCTTACTTATTGTGAACCACGCATTAGGAGCCGCAGGCGAGTTAGCCATTCGCTCCCTCATTGAACGCGCCCCTCTGGCGAGCTCTTTGGCGCACTCTTTTAAAGCCGAAGGTTTTACTTTGGCGTTAGTTGGCGGACCTGTGCGCGATGCAATTTTAGGAAGGTTGGGAAATGATTTAGATTTCACAACTAATGCACTTCCAATGGACACAAAAAAGATTCTAAATAAATGGGCGGATAATATTTGGGATACCGGAATTGCATTTGGAACTGTTGCGGGTAAACGCGGTGACACAACCGTTGAAGTAACAACATACCGAACCGAACATTACGATCCTGACTCACGTAAACCAGAAGTTGAATATGGAAAAGATATTCATGGAGATTTGTCGCGCCGCGATTTCACCGTTAATTCAATGGCACTTGAGTTAACAACGGAGAAACCAGAGTTCATTGATCCATTTAACGGTTTGCAGGATTTATCTGCCAAGATTTTGCGAACTCCAGGTCGACCAAGTGATTCATTCAATGATGATCCGTTGCGAATGATGCGTGCGGCTCGTTTTGCCAGCCAATTAGATTTTGATATTGCACCAGAAGTCCTAACTTCAATGAAGGATTTGGCACATCGAATTTCAATTATTTCTGCTGAGCGTGTTCGTGATGAATTTACAAAAATATTAATGTCAAACAATCCACGTAAAGGAATTACATTATTAGTTGATACTGGACTTGCAGATTTAATTTTGCCTGAAATTCCAAAACTACGTTTGGAAGTTGATGAGCACCACCATCACAAAGATGTGTACGAGCACTCAATAACCGTCTTAGAACAAGCGATTGAACATGAAGATCGCTTAGGTGGGCCCAACCTTGTAATTCGCTTAGCTGCACTTTTACACGACATCGGCAAACCAAAAACTCGAGCCTTTATTGAAGGCGGCGGAGTTTCTTTTCACCATCACGAAGTTGTGGGTGCTCGCCTTGCCAAGAAACGCTTAATGGAACTGCGTTTCGACGGCAACACCGTAGATGCTGTTGAACTCCTAACAACCCTACATTTGCGCTTTCATGGTTACGGAGATGGGGAATGGACCGATTCTGCAGTGCGAAGATATGTGCGAGATGCTGGTGAATTCTTAGTACATCTTCATGTGTTAACCCGAGCAGACTGCACTACTAGAAATAGAAATAAAGCTGCTCGCTTAGCTGCAACATATGACTCACTAGAAACACGTATTGCAGTTTTGATGGAACAGGAAGAACTCTCAAAGATTCGACCAGATTTGGATGGACAACAAGTCATGGCGCTTCTTAACTTAAAACCATCGCGAGATGTTGGAGCAGCAATGGATTTTCTAATGGAACTTCGATTGGAACAAGGACAAATCGGCGAAGAAAGAGCTACAGAGGAACTACTTAACTGGTGGAAAAACAGAAGTTCTAAGTAGTCGAATACCAACTAAAAAGTATGCAGCACTTACGCATAACGGAACCGTTGAACCTAAACCAGAAGTAGGCAGAAGTAACGCTGCAATCAAACCACCAGTAACAATTGCCGCATTAACTAAAACATCATAGACAGCAAAAACTCGACCTCTGTAATAGTCATCAATCTTTGACTGTACAAGAGCATCATTTGTAACTTTCAGATTTTGCCCAAAAAACGAAGTTAAGAAAGCGGTAAGAATTAAAGTTACTTGTGTTTGCACAGTGGCCAGAATTAACGGACATGCAGCACTAGTAAAAATTGCAAATCTAATCCAACGATGTCGGCCAAATCTAGAAACCCCATAAGGGGCAAGGAAAGCTCCTAGAAAAACACCAATTCCGGCAAAGGAAAGCGCATAACCAAAACCTTTTAAACCTTGTTCAGGGTAAGCAGGATCATTAAAAGAGTTTCGTTCTAATAGCAACGCAGTCAAAGTTAAGGCTGTTAAACCGCCTCGGTGAACCGCTGTTGCAAAAATTCCACGGGCAGCATCAGTATGAACGCGCAGAAACTCAAAACCTTCACGCATATCTCTAATACCTTGAGTAAAACTTGCGGCTTGAATTTCATGATCTTGTGGCCCAATTTCAAACTTATTAAGCCGGCTAGTTAAAAGTGCGGCAGCAAAATATCCACCACTTGCAATTAATATAAGAAGCGCATCAGCATGATTAGCCAAAGCCAATGTATCAACTAGGGCTCGAACACCAACACCGATTCCACCACCGATGACAACCAAAACAGAACCACCGGTTACTGCCATTGCATTTGCAGTAACTAAAGATTTGGAATCAATAAGTAATGGCAAACCTGCAGAAAGCGCGGCAAGAATAAGGCGATTAATACCAAAGGCAATTAAAACAACTGCAGTGAGTTCCAGACCAGTTGTGCCACTAAAGACAAATAAAGCAACCAATAAGAGGTTGACGCTTCGAGCAAGGTTTGAAAAGAAAAGTGCTCGCTGTCTAGAAACGCGATCTAAAACTGTTCCAACAAAAGGGCCAACAATTGAATAAGGCAACAACACAACTGCAAAACCCAAAGCCGCATTTAATGCATTTGCCTGACGCTCTGGGGAGAAAAGTACAAACGAGGCCAACGCACTTTGAAATATTCCATCTGTTGCTTGGCCGGTCCAACGCACCGCTAACAACCGCGAAAACCTTGGATGCCGCAGCAAACCAAAGAAGTTCATAATGAAGAGCGTACTGGCTCAATTAGGTTTATTCTTTGCAGTAATGAAATCGCAACGTTCGTTCATCGACTATTCACTCGATAAGCGCGCCACCTTGATGGCGCTATTTCGCGGTGTGGTGGACGCCTGCGATGCAGACCCATACTTAATGCGGGCGGCGAAATGGCATGGCGAAAAAGTACAGAGAAACTGTCCGGTCTGTAAGAAAAACGAGCTAGTCGAACTTCGATACACATTTGGCGAACAGCTCGGTCAATACTCAGGTCGCATTAAGAACCCAAAAGAGCTGCTGGAGATGGAAAACGAATTCGGGGAGTTTCGTGTGTATATCGTTGAGGTTTGCCGCGGGTGTTCATGGAATCACCTATGTGCTTCATATGTTTTAGGTGATGGCCGTGAACGCAAAGCGCCCCGCAAGATACGTACCTTGGAGGACGAGGATTACGCCACACGGTAGCCTTAAGAAATGCGAACTTTCCTAATTCGATCAGCCATCTTTCTAAGTGGCATTGGTTTTGTAGCTGGGTCGGTTCTCTTTGCACTCGCTTATTTCACAGTTGAAATCCCTGATCCAAATGCATACGTAAATTCACAATCCACAATTATTCAATATTCAAACGGTGTCGAAATTGGACGAATTGGAACACAAAATCGTCAAATTGTTCCGCTAGCAAAAATTCCTTTGAATGTACGTCATGCAGTTTTGGCGGCCGAAGACAAAAACTTTTATTCAAACCGCGCATTTTCAATCACCGGAATTCTGCGCGCAGTTTTAAACAACTTACGCGGAGGATCGCTACAAGGTGGTTCAACAATCACACAGCAATACGCAAAGACCGCCTTTCTAACGCCAAGCCGAACTATTCAAAGAAAAATTAAAGAGTTAGTAATCTCTATTAAGTTAGAAAATCAACTTTCAAAAGATCAAATCTTTGAAAGTTATTTAAATACTATTTACTTTGGCCGCGGCTCATATGGAGTCATGACCGCATCGCAGCAATATTTCAATCGAAACGTTGGTCAGCTCTCTGATTCACAAGCGGCAGTAATTGCCTCAATTCTTCGATCTCCTGGACTTTATGATCCAGCTTTTCAAAAAGGAAATGCCGAACGTTTAGCTGGACGCTTTGAGTATGTAAAAAATAATATGGTCGAAGCTGGCTGGTTAGATAAAGATGTCGCAGAAAAAATGGAACTTCCAAAAATCACTCCACGTTCAACTTCTGGTCAACTCAGCGGACCTAAGGGTCACATCATTGAAGCCGTACAAAAAGAGTTAGCAAAATTGGGTTTTAGCCAAGACCAACTTCTTGTTGGCGGGCTTGTTATTAAAACAACCCTTGATCAAAAAGCTCAACAATCTGCCGTAGATGCAGTAAATAAATTTTACCCAACAAAAGCTCCAGATAATCTTCACATTGGTTTAGTTGCAATTCGCCCTGGAACCGGCGAAATTGTTGCTCTATATGGTGGCCGCGACTATCTAGCTCGCCAATTAAGTGATGCGACTCAATCAATTGCATTGGCTGGTTCAACTTTTAAACCATTTGCAATCATTGCCGGCCTTGAGCAAGGAATTCCACTGACATCAATGTGGAACGGTGATTCGCCACAAGTTTTCGATGATGCCGGGAAACCATATGAAGTTTCTAACTATGGCAATGAAGGTTGGGGACAAATCGACTTGCTTTACGCAACTAAACATTCAGTTAACACCATCTTTGTTCCACTCGGAATAAAAGTAGGTCCAACTGCTGTAGTAGATGTTGCACGACGCGCAGGTATTCCAGAGTCAGTTGCCATGATGCCAACACCTTCAGTTGTGCTTGGCGTTGCAAGCCCACACGTCATCGATGTAGCAAATGCGTATGCAACTTTTGCCGCTCAAGGGATTAAATCAAAGCCGTATTTAGTTGCCCAAGTAATTGGTGCTAATAAAGGTGTCTTATATGAAGGCAAGCAAGAAACACAGGAAGTATTTTCTAAAGAAGTTATGGCTGATCTGACTTATTCGCTTAAAGGTGTTGTAACTGGCGGAACTGGATCTGCA
>CAINSH010000147.1 GCA_903852955.1 uncultured Actinomycetes bacterium
AGTTGCCGCATTCACATCGCGAGCCTGAGAATCGCGCAATGAATCTTGAAAACGCTGGAACTGACCAACGGATCGCTGAGTTTCTTGCTGGAATTTACTTTCAAATTTTGTGACCCATAAAACATAAAGCAGAGCGCCAGTTAGACCCACGGCTGGGACAACCCACCAGATGAGAGCAAGGAATGCGCTAGACATATGGCAAGCCTATCGTTACCCAGCAAAGTTGGCTAAACAACGGGAAGAAATCAGATGGCTTGGCGGTTACAACACTGGGAGGATTACTACATGGCACCATTTGGTTTTACACCGGACAATTCTGACGACCCAGAAAAAAATAATAATGGGGAGCCAGTTGATTTTGCCGCCATGATGGAACAGATGCAGGCACAAATTCAGCAACAGTTTTCTGCATTAGGCATGAGCGCTCCTGGGTTTACCCAATCTGGCGAAGCGATGCCAAAAAATATAGTTCGCGATACCGCAAAGAAATTTGTAACCGCTAAAGGTTCTGCGCCTATTGGCGCAAACGATGTTGCACGCATTGAAGAAGCTTTTTCTATCGCAGAACTTTGGCTAAATGAAGCAACATTTTTCCCGCAATCAGTGGCAACCGGAAATCCGGCCATGGCGCGAACTGATTGGGTTGATACAACATTAACTGGTTGGCAGATTTGCGTTGAACCGATAGCAATCGGTTTAGCCGCGGCAATTTCAGATTTGCTGAGTGAGGCAACTGGTGAATCCGGCCAAAATGAGGCCGAAAGCGCAATGCAGTTACCCGTAGGCATGATCGCAACCCTGCTTCGTTCATTTATTGGTTCCCTTATTGCTACACAGTTGGGTCAATCAATCGGCGGTCTAGCTGCAAATGTCACCGGCACCCATGATGTGGGTCTTCCACTTGTAGAGCCGGTGTACCCATCACTTGTGCCACAAAATATTGATGAGTGGGGACAAGATCTCAATATTCCCATGGAAGAAATTCGAATCTTTCATGCTTTACGTGAAAGCGCAGTCGCTCGATTATTTGCTCATAACCCGTGGTTAGTTTCTTATATTCGTACAGCAATTTCAGATTACGGTAAGGGAATACGCATAGATATTGATGCAATTCAACGTCAAGCACAGGAAGTATTCGATTCTGCTTCACAAGAAGGAAAAGAGTTTGATCCAACAAATCCTGAAAGTTTCACAATCGCGCTCAATGAAGGAATTTTTTCACCTGAAGAAACACCAGCGCAGCGAACAGCTTTAACGAAGCTAGAAACCGTTCTTGCATTAATTGACGGTTGGAGTGAAGAAGTAATTGCACTTGCAGCTGGAGATCGTTTACCTAATCTTGTAGCTCTGCAAGAAACTTTGCGACGCCGCCGTGCAACTTCTGCTCCAGCACAACAGTTATTTTCAACATTGTTCGGTTTACAAGTTTCTCCAAAACTTGCACGAGAAGCAGCTACATTTTGGAGAGCGATTCGTGAAGTTAAAGACATTGAAAATCGTGACCGTATCTGGAGCGGAATTTTGCCAACTTCTGAAGATTTATTGACTCCAGAGAGTTACTTAGCAAGTATTGAAATCCCCGATGATCTATCCGGGCTCTAAGGTGTGAATCTGCAGAGAATTACTTGTAGATAGATTTTCTTAGCGTTACTTGTGCAGGTTTGCAGAGAATTACTTGCAGATAGAAAAGCGAACTCCCCGGCCGCTAATTCTTTATCAGCCTTCCCCTTGCTGATATAGAACAGTTTTCCGAGGAGTTCGTAGTCGTAAAGTAAATGTATTTGGCCCGAGAATCAACTGAGAACGGCTTTGACACAACCTATTTTTCTCGTGTAATGGAGATTTTTTCTGCCTTCAAAAATCAGAGAATCGCGGCATTAACTTTGTAATTTGGCCGCTTCTGAACATTTTGCTAAAAATCTCTCAACACGTAGTTGAGGTTTGACTTGAACCGAGCATTGTCCGGATACCTTGGTTGGTATGGATTCGATGCTTTCTGGTGAAGGAGAGTTCGATTCCCGATTTGAAGATTTAGCAGATGGGTCGACTCTGCCAGGAATTTCCGAGGGCGAAATAATCGTGATCCGCTCAAAGCGGCGCAAGAAAAATATCTCGGCATATCGCCAAGGCGGGCGAATTGTGGTTTCGATACCTGCTCGAATGAGCAAAGCTGATGAACGTGCGATGGTTCCTGAAATGGTTGCCAAGATTCGAGCCCAAGAAGCGGCGAATACAATGAGTGAAACAGCTCTAGCCGAGCGCATAGGCGAGTTGTTAGTGGAACTAGCCCCAGAAATCACGCTACGTCCTTCCACGGTGACCTGGCGGGGAATGCGCGAGCGCTGGGGATCGTGCACGGGGGTCGATCGCACAATCAGAATTTCCGACCGCCTCAAAGGCGCACCCGACTATGCGCTGGATTACGTACTTTTTCACGAGGCAATCCATCTGCAGTATTTCGATCATGGAGCAGAGTTCAAAGAGCTATTAGCCCGATTCCCAAAAGCCGAACTGGCAACGGCCTATCTCGACGGCTATGAAGCGGCCGAAACCGCGCTCGCAGCGCCAGAAGCGTTAAAAAAGCTGCTCAGCTCCCAATAAGCGCGCCGTATTAGGCCTAATCCGTAATTCAGCCCCAATCTTTGTAGGACCCCGAATCCTGACCGAAAAAACTCCTCCACATTCGGCTCTAGTTACGCTTAATTGAGCGTATGGAGGGGTATCGTCATGCTTAACAGAACGCTCGCCCCGCACGGGGAGCAACTCCCACGGGATTGCAAGCGTCGATTGGAGGACAAGACAATGACAGCAGAGACATACAAAGGTGACGCTTACTGCGTTAAGTGCAAAGAGAAGCGTGATTTCGAGGGAACCGTAAAGGTCTCTGACTCTGGTCGTCGCATGGCACAGGGCATCTGCCCAGTGTGTGGCACCAAGGTCA
>CAINSH010000148.1 GCA_903852955.1 uncultured Actinomycetes bacterium
ATCTTCGGGGCCAGCGATATCAAAACCAACAACACCCAGGTGCCGATACTTAACAACTAATTCAGCAACTTCTTGTGACTTAGAATTTTGACGCATTCCACACAAAAGCGAATACACCTGAATATCAAAGCCTTCTGCTTTGGCTTCTGCCACGCCTTGTTTGTAGCCCTCAATAGTTGCTTCAACAACATCGGTCATTGTTAAGCCTTTTTCAGTGAAGAGCTCGGGAGCGCCACGAACTTCGGCATTACAACCCCATCACGGGCAAGATCTAAAGCGCATTCACGTGCAACTCGGATTATGTCTTCACGTCGTTGCATAACTGCAATCGTGTGAGAAAAAGTCTCTAAGTATCTAACTAGCGAGCCGGAATCACATGATTCCCGAAACCAAGTTGCAAGTTCGGCGGCATCGTGAGTTGGCAGTGCGGTGTAACCAATTTCCTGAGCGATATCGATAATAGTTTGTGGGCGAAGTCCACCATCAAGGTGATCATGCAACAGCACTTTCGGTACACGCTTTATTTGTGCCACTGATGGCTTACTTGTAAGGCTCAAAGTCTCAACTCTCAATCAGTAATTCGTTCGACTATAAGTGGCAATCTATCGATTTTCCCATCCTTTGGTAAATCGCCAATAACTACAGAATCTTTTAGTGATTCTTGGGCCCTTTCAAAAGCCGCAGGTGTATCAGTATGCAATGTGTATAGAGGTGCCCCGGCAGCGACAAATTCACCCGGTTTAGCGTGAATTTCAATGCCCGCACCGGCTTGCACAGCTTCACCTTGGCGTGAGCGACCGGCACCTAAACGCCATGCAGCCATTCCAACTTTCATTGCATCCATTGAAAGAATAGTTCCTGCATGTTGGGCAGTAACGGTTTGATTTTCTTTGGCAACAGGAAGTTGTGCATCAGGATCTCCACCTTGTGCGCTGATCATCTGGCGCCAGACATCCATTGCTTTACCATTTTTAAGTGCATCTGCTGGATCGATATCTGTTATTCCAACTAATTCAAGCATCTCGCGGGCAAGTAAAATCGTAAGTTCTACGATGTCTGAAGGACCTCCACCAGCTAAGACTTCTACTGACTCACGAACTTCTAACGCGTTGCCGGCAGTTAAACCAAGTGGAATATCCATTGCAGTAACTAGTGCAACTGTTTTAACTCCAGCACGCTTTCCAAGGTCCACCATGACATGGGCTAGCTCTTTGGCTTTTTCTGGATCGCTCATAAATGCGCCGGCACCAGTTTTAACATCTAAAACTAGTGCGCTTGTACCTTCAGCGATTTTCTTACTCATGATGGATGATGCAATTAAAGGGATTGCCTCAACTGTGGCAGTTACATCACGTAATGCATAAAGTTTCTTATCCGCTGGCGCAAGTCCAGCACCCGCGGCACAAATAACTGCGCCGCAATCCTGCAAAACTTTCAACATTTCTTCATTTGAAAGCGATGCTCGCCAACCTGGAATAGATTCCAACTTATCTAAAGTCCCACCGGTATGACCAAGACCGCGGCCTGAAAGTTGTGGAACTGCCGCGCCACATGCGGCAACGAGAGGCGCAAGAGGCAAAGTAATTTTGTCGCCAACTCCACCAGTTGAGTGCTTATCAACTGTTGGTCTAGTTAACGCAGACCAATTCATGCGCTCACCGCTATTGATCATTGCATCGGTCCAGCGAGATATTTCTCGCGATTCCATTCCATTTAGCAAAATTGCCATCAACAATGCAGACATTTGCTCATCGGCCACTGCCCCACGTGTGTAGGCATCGATAATCCAGTCGATTTGCGGATCAGTAAGTGAATGGTGATCACGTTTTGCAGCAATTACTTCAGCGGCAGAAAAAGCCTCTATTTGGCTCATTTAACGCTCGTTGCGGTCTAGATCATCAGGACCAAAAGCCCATGGCAACATTTGTGCCATTGTTTGAGGCCCGTCATCTGTCATCAAAAGCGCATGCGATCCGCCATGTTCAAAAAGAAGTTGGCGGCAACGTCCGCACGGAGCTAAATGATTACCTTGTCCATCGACACACGAAATTGCAATCAAACGCCCGCCACCGGTCGCAATCAAATTTGAAACCAATCCACATTCAGCGCACAACCCTAGGCCATAGCTAGCATTTTCAACGTTACAGCCAGAAACAATTCGGCCATCATCAACTAACGCAGCAACACCAACTGGAAATTTAGAATAAGGGGCATAGGCGGTTTTCATCGCGGCAACGGCCGCAACGTGCAACGCATCCCAATCTATGTGTGTCATCGCAATCCGCCGCGGCGATAAGGAATACCGTCAGCTGCAGGCATTCGTAATCGCTGTGAAGCAAGAGACATTACAAGCAAAGTGGCGATATATGGAGTCATTGTTACAAGTTGTCCTGGCAAAACATCTACCGCTAAATAGAACCATAAGAAAGCAGCGGACATAATTGCGCTAATTGCAGCACTTACGTGCTTACCCTTTCGGATGTCGCGGTAAACAAGGTAAGCAAGAACTAGAACAATCAAGAGAATCAGCGCATGAATTGCTGCCGAGTCTCGAAGTTGTAACGCATCTGCAAAACCAAATAATCCTGCACCAGCTAAAATTCCACCTGGGCGATAATTTCCGAACAGAAGCGCGGCAAGACCAATATAACCGCGGCCAGCAACTTGATTCTCCTGATAGTGGTTAGCTGCGACAATTGCTAAGAACCCTCCACCAAGACCTGCTAAACCGCCTGAAATAAGTACACCTGCATACTTCATTAGGTAGACGTTAACTCCGAGTGATTCAGCAGCGATTGGAGCTTCACCTGCACTACGAAGACGAAGCCCAAAAGATGTCTTCCACAAAATAAAGAATGAAAGTGGAACAACTGCAATAGCAACAACAGTCACATAGGAAAGATCACCAGTTAGGCCACGGAGAATTGCAGCAACGTCTGAGATGAAAAACCAGTGTTTTTCAGCCAGTGGAGTCAAGATATCTGGGCTATGCCAGCCAGCATAAGTTCCACCGGAAAGAACCGGTAAGCCATTTGTTGCGATACTAGAAATATCAGGTGATTGAGAAGGTCCTGGCCACGATCCACCTTGATATAAAAGTGTAGATAAATAACGCACTAAACCAGCAGCAATAATATTAATTGCCACACCTGAAACAACATGATCAACACCAAAAGTAATTGTTGCTACGGCATGAACAAGTGCGCCTACTGCGCCAAAGAAAATTGCTGCAGCTAAACCTAGCCATGGCCCATGTTTTGAGCCGATAAAGCCGCCAGCCCATGCACCTAGAATCATCATTCCTTCTAGACCAATATTTACAACGCCTGAACGTTCAGAAAATAGGCCACCGACTCCAGCTAAAACGATTGGGACTGAAAGCAAAAGTGCAGCTGACGCGGTTCCAATACTTGTTAAATCACTTGCGCCAGTTATTAAACGAATTATTGAGAGTACAAGAATAAGTAAAGTTGCATTTAGTAGTAGTTTCGTTGATTTAAGCTTCATTACGCCACCGCCTTTGCAAGTTCTTTACTTTGCAGCGTTATCTTGTAACGACGGACTACTTCGTAAGCGATAACTGAACTGAGCAAAATAGATCCCTGCATGATTACATAAGTTTCAGGTGCGATATCAATCAATTCGAGTGAACGTGAACTAACTTCAAGGAAACCAAAAAGAAGCGCGCTAAACGCCATACCTACTGCGCCATTTCGACCAAGGAGGGCTACAGCAATTGCTGAGAATCCAATTCCTGATCTAAACCCCATCGTGTATGAGTGTGTGTCACCTAGAACTGCAGGCAAACCAGATAAACCAGCAATGGCACCAGAAATCACTAGTGCATAAAAAACCATCCGCTTTGAGTTTACTCCACTTACACGAGCAGCAATTGGATTAGCTCCAGATGCACGTAATTCAAAACCAAATCGAGTTCGATTTACGATAAACCAGAAAGCAACTCCCAAAGCAGCTGCTACTAGCAACATTCCATACACGCCGCCGCCAGGTTGGTCTTCTACGCCTAATTTGTTAAGTAAAGGCATTAAATCTGGCATGCGTGCAGATTCTGGCAGAGTCTTAGTAGTGAGATTATTTGAGCCTTCAGTGATTTCGGCGAAGTACTGTGAAAACAAAAATGAAGTTAATCCACCAGCAAGTGAGTTCAACATGATTGTTGAGATAACTTCGCTGACGCCTCGTTTAACTTTTAAGTAAGCAGCAATAGCTGCCCAAATTCCGCCCACAGTCATAGCAATTAAGAAAACTGCAAGGACATGAAATATCGGAGGCAGAACAAACTTAGCTCCAAGATAGGCACTAAAAAGTGCACCTAAACGAAGTTGGCCTTCAACACCAATATTAAAAAGGCCGGCACGAAAAGTTACTGCAATTGCAATGGCGGCGATGTAATAAGGCGTTGCGGTGTTTAGCACTTCAAGCAGTGACCCAGCTTGAGTTCCAAACTCCCACATTGTCTTATATGCATCTATTGGAGATTTCTTTGATGCTAAAACCGCAAGACTTGAAATTACAATTGAAACTACTGCAGCGGCAAGAGGTGCGGCAAATGCAAGCATGACCTGTGACATTGATGGTTTTTTCATTTTGCACCTGTCATCGCTGAGCCAAGTTGTTCGGGAGTTGTTTTTTGAGGATCAAGCTGGGCAGTAATCGCTCCACGCAACATAACTAGCAGACGATCAGACATTCCAATTAACTCTTCTAAATCTGCTGAAATTAAAACTACCGCCATTCCCTTTTCGCGTGCACGGCGAAGTTCTTCCCAGATAGCAGCCTGTGCCCCAACATCTACGCCGCGAGTTGGGTGCGATGCAACAAGTAGCGAAGGCGCTTTACTCATTTCGCGACCCACAATAAATTTTTGTTGATTACCACCAGATAATGCAGCTGCCAAAGTTTGTGGTCCAGGCGCACGTACATCGAACTCTTGCATAATTGTTCGTGTATCTGCGATTGTTGCTTTCTTATCTAGAACAAATCCACGCATAACCGGTTTACTTCGTTGGTGACCAAGAATTCTGTTTTCCCATAATGGAGAAGCCATCATTAATCCTTGGCGCTGGCGATCTTCGGGGATTAAGCCAATGCCCGCATCATGGCGGTGGGCCACGGTGAAATGATCAATGTTTTCACCTTTAAATTCAATCTGACCGGTGTATTCGCGCAGACCCATTATGGCTTCAACTAATTCAGCCTGACCATTTCCCTCTACACCCGCAATTCCAATAACTTCGCCGGCATGTAAATCAAATGAAATGTGCGAGATTAGATCGCGGCTTCCAGATTTTGTCGGGATTGATACATCTTTTAAAGCCAGAGTGATTTCTGGACGGCGAGTATCACCGTGAGTTGTTGGTTGAGGAAGTTCTGAACCAACCATAAGTTCTGCCAACTGCCTTGCAGTTACATCCTTGGATTTAACTTCAGCCACAGTTGAACCTGCGCGCACAACAGTTACATCGTCAGCAACACGTAAGACTTCATCGAGTTTATGCGAAATGAAAATAATCGCCATACCCTCGGCGCGCAACCCCTTAAGAGCGTTAAATAGATCATCAACTTCTTGTGGAACTAACACGGCAGTTGGTTCATCAAAAATTAAAATACGTGCACCGCGGTATAAAACCTTTAAAATTTCAACACGTTGGCGTTGTCCAACTCCAAGTTCTTCAACCAAGATATCTGGATCTACATCTAAACCGTAAGCCGCGGACATGTCAGCTACTTTTTTGCGAGCAGCAGCAAAATCAATTGTTATTCCATGTTTTGGTTCAGCGCCCAAGATAATGTTTTCAAGGACCGTGAAATTATCGGCCAACATAAAGTGCTGATGAACCATGCCAATACTTGCATCGATTGCATCGTTAGGGTTTTTAAAGTTAACGGCCTGGCCATTAACAAGGATTTCCCCGCCATCTGGGCGCTGCATGCCGTACAAAATCTTCATGACGGTGGACTTACCTGCTCCATTTTCGCCAACTAGGGCATGGACGGTTCCTGTTTCGACTTTCATTGAAACATCTTTGTTGGCGATCACGCCTGGAAAGCGTTTGGAGATGTGTCGCAGTTCAACGGCTACAGACACTTATTGGCTCTCCTTAGTTGATAAAAAGCATTTGGCCCAACAAGGAGATTTAACTCCATTGTTGGGCCAAAAGCCACTACTTATTGCGTGATTATGGCTTTGTTGGAACCTTGATCTTGCCAGCCTTAATCGCTGCTGCAGCCTTATCGATTGCAGCCTTGTACTTGGTGATGTATCCGCCA
>CAINSH010000149.1 GCA_903852955.1 uncultured Actinomycetes bacterium
AATGCAATCGTTGCCGTACTTGTGGGTCATGCAATGCAATCACAAAGCGATGCGGCAAAGATCTATCAGGTTGGGTTAAATACCTCTCGTTGCTTGATGGCGGTTGGCGACATTATTACTTCTTGGTTGTTGTTGCGCCAAGCAGATATCGCAGTTGAAAAACTTCCAGCTGCGACTGGTAAAGACAAGGATTTCTATACCGGCAAGATTGCTTCGGCATCGTTTTTCATTAAGAACTACCTTCCACACATCACTGCTGATCGCATTATTGTTGAAGCAACCGATGGCGCAATCATGGATTTGCCAGAAAGCGCCTTCTAGACCGCTATCCTTGCCGGATGCTTACGCGCTATAAAGGCGAAATACTTACCTTACTTGGCGCTGTCTTTTTTTCATTTAATGGTGTTGTGGCTAAATTAGTTTTAACATCAGGTCTTTCATCTATGCGTTTAACCCAAGTGCGCTGTGGCGGGGCATTTATATTTCTTGGTCTTTATATTTTCTTACGGTATCGCGATAAGTTGAATGCAAAAAGAGAAGATCTACCCCTGCTTTTTGCCTATGGAATCATTGGATTTCTACTTGTCCAGGCGCTGTATTTCGTTGCAATTGCTAGATTAAATGTCTCTGTTGCTTTGATTTTGGAGTTCACTGCACCTATTTGGATTGTGTTGTGGCTGCGCTTTGTAAAGCACAAAGTAGTTCCACGGTTAATGTGGGTGGCAATCTTTTTAGCTTTTGGTGGCCTGGTTCTTATTGCCCAAGTATGGAAAGGCAGAACATTAGATCCCATTGGTGTTGCTGCAGCCTTACTAGATGGAATTGTTTTAGCGGCATTTTTCTTGCTTGGTGAAAAACTCACAGCTAAACGCGATGTTGAATCGCTGATGGTTTATGGCTTTGGTTTTGCTTCCCTTGGCTTAGCAATTGCAATGCCTTTGTGGTCATACCCAACCGAAATCTTTACGCAGTCAATGAATCTGCAAGGTCGTTTTGCCGCTTACAACATGCCGGGTTGGGTATTAATTGCGTGGGTAATTATTATGGGAACCATAGTTCCCTATTTGTTAGTAGTTAAAGGTTTGAAATTACTTTCTGCGTCAACAAGTAGCGTAATGGGGATGGCCGAGCCCGTCTTAGCTGGAGTATTTGCTTGGATCTGGTTATCTGAGACATGGAACTTCATCCAACTAGTTGGTGGAGTAACCGTAATTATTGGAATTATCTTGGCCGATAAAGCGCGTTCAGCTGCGCATTAATTACGCGCCAAAAACCACGCCATCAGTAGGTGGTGCTTCGCGTTGTTGAGTCCAGTCTGTTCCGCCGCCTGGGTTTTGTGGCATGTCATAGAAACGTGCGTAGTGAAGTTGGGCAGAAACTGTAATTGTCTTTGTAGGTCCATTACGGTGCTTAGCTACAATCAAATCCGCTTCTCCGGTACGGTTTTGTGAGTCATACATGTCATCGCGGTGTAACAAGATAACCATGTCAGCATCTTGTTCGATGGAACCTGATTCACGTAGATCTGAAAGCATTGGCTTTTTATCGCTTCGCTGTTCAGGAGAACGGTTGAGCTGAGAGATAGCAATAACCGGGATATTGAGCTCTTTTGCCATCAATTTGAGGTGACGAGAGAACTCGGACACTTCTTGTTGACGGTTTTCGACGCGCTTACCTGATGACATCAACTGCAAGTAGTCGATAACAATTAACTTTAAATCATGGCGCTGCTTTAATCGACGCGCCTTTGCGCGGATTTCCATCATTGAAAGATTAGGTGAGTCATCGATAAACAAGGGTGCTTCAGAGATTTCACCCATACGACGTGCAAGTCGAGACCATTCATCATCAGATAATGTGCCGGCACGAATATTGTTTAGACCCACACGTGCTTCGGCGGACAACATACGCATTGTGATTTCAGATTTAGACATTTCAAGTGAGAAGATCACTGAAGTTTGACCATCATGAATCGATGCGTGTCGTGCGATATCAAGGCCGAGAGTTGACTTACCAACTGCAGGTCGCGCAGCCAAAATAATCATGTTGCCTGGATGAAATCCGTGCGTCAACGCATCAAGATCTTTAAATCCACTCTTCACACCTTCAATACCAACGCCTTTTGAAATTGCTTCAATCTCATCGAGTGCTTGCGGCAATAAAGTAGAAAGTTGTACGTAATCTTCTGATGCACGACGTTCGGTAACTGCGTAAACCTCGGCCTGTGCTTGGTCGACCATGTCATCGACTTCACCCTCGGATGT
>CAINSH010000150.1 GCA_903852955.1 uncultured Actinomycetes bacterium
CGTGGCAAGAAATGAGTTGGCAGCAACTTTAACTAGTTCTGCAGTTGGTAGATCAGCACGAATCCAAGGAGTTCCAAGTGCAATTATTGACTCATATACTTCTTTCAAGATTACTTCGGCGCGATCATTAGCTACTCCGACAACTAAACGGTTAGGTGTCAAAGTATCTTCAACTGCAAAACCTTCACGTAAGAACTCTGGGTTCCAAGCTAAATCTGCTTGTGGTGCTTTTTTAGCCAACTGCTCGCGAAGAGATTGCGCAGTACCAACTGGAACAGTTGATTTACCAACTACAAGCGATCCATCTTTTAAATAGGGAGCAATCGCTTCAACTGCAGATCGAACATAAGTTAGATCTGCAGCTAATCCATCTTTGCTTTGGGGAGTACCCACACAGACAAAGTGAACATCAGCATCTTTTACTGCCGAAAAATCTGTCGTAAATGAGAGGCGGCCTGTTTTCATCTCTTGGGCTAGCAAAGTGTCTAGACCTGGTTCATAAAAAGGTAGCTCGCCATTTTGCAGCATTTCGACTTTATTTGGATCTGTATCAACGCCAATAACAGTAAAACCTAGCGAAGACATACAAGCTGCATGGGTTGCACCTAAGTAACCACAGCCAACCACCGAGAGAGTCAAAGTCATGGGCGTGAGTTTACTTCAGCGCTCCGCATGGATTTTCATCAGCGGTGCGAGTCTTGAACTTATCGATAATGGTGGGAGATGCCGATGGAGATGCCGAAGATGATGCGGAGGGAGATGGGGTAACCAAATCAACTAGTGGTAAATCTTGGCGAATTCGATTAAACAAATCTGGGGCTAACTCTGAATCCCACGTTACTACCGATCCAAGACCCTCGACACGGGCATTTGAATTTCCTAGAGGAATAGTCAGCGTTCGAACTTTAGTCGGCGACAAATTCTTTAGCTGTTTAGCCAAGGTAATTAAATCGTTGCGATTGAGCTGAGAATCAGTTTGCACAGTTGCAATTGCCGCATTGAAGAAATTAAGTAACTTGATTGGATTGAGCAAAACTCCAGTGCTTGTGACTTTGCGCAGGACCGCGCTCATAAACTGTTGTTGGCGCTGCATACGTCCCAAGTCGCCCATGCCATCGAAGTCACGAGTTCGAACATATTTAAGCGCTTCTATGCCGCTCAACGTATGTATGCCTGCGCTTAAAACCAAGTGGCTCTTAGGGTCATCAATATCTTTTTTAGTACAAACCTCAATACCGCCTAGAGCATCGACCATTCCGGCAAAACCTGCAAAACCAATTTCAATGTAGTGATCAATTTTTACATTTGTTTCAAGTTCAATTGTTTGAATCAATAATGGCGCACCACCCCAAGCGAAAGCGGCGTTAATCTTTCCAAGGGCGGCTGGAACAATAGTATTCTTATTTAACGATGAGACATGTTCAGGAATTGTGACAAGGGAATCTCGCGGAATTGAAATAATCGTTGCTTTATCGCGTGCCTTGCTTATGTGGACCAATAACATCGTGTCTGAACGTGCACCAGCTGCGGTTTGTGTTGTTCCTACACGCAATAATCTGGATTGCTCTTTAGTTAAACCTTCTCGAGTATCAGATCCGACGAGTAAGTAATTAAGCGCAGTCGATGGCTTGTCAGGACGTTTTTTGAGTGAGCCAAATACATCCACACGGTTAAGGGCGCTACTAACTTGGCCCAGACCTAGCCATGAAAAAGCAGACAAGGCGATAACGGCAAGGGAAAGTGAGGTAATAATCCGTATAGGTCGCGTCGCTCTCACCGGGTAAGACTACTTGGACGATACGGTGAGGGGGTTATGACGACATCAGCAATTGAGTTATATGGCTCACCGAAGC
This sequence comes from uncultured Actinomycetes bacterium, assembly GCA_903852955.1. GTDB lineage: Bacteria > Actinomycetota > Actinomycetes > Nanopelagicales > Nanopelagicaceae > Planktophila. The sequence continues at coordinate 1,854 of CAINSH010000150.1, forward strand.
GGGAAATCTCCGTAATCCTGCCAGTTCTCAACGAAGCAAAATATTTAGAAGAGGCTGTGAATGCGATTGTTGCGCAGGATTTCACAGGATTATTTGAAGTAATTCTGGCAGTTGGACCCTCACATGATGGCACGGAGAAAATTGCAGCTGCGCTCGCCGCTAAAGATTCCAGAGTTGTCGTGATTTCAAATCCTTCGGGGCGAACTGCAGCTGGATTGAATTTAGCGATTGCTGCATCAAAGTTCTCAATAATTGTTCGGGTGGATGGACACGCAAAGATTCCCAATAATTATCTTTCACTTATTTTTGAGATTCTAAATCAAAGCGGAGCTGTAAACGTTGGCGGCATGATGGCTGCCGAAGGTCACAGCATTTTTGAAAAATCTGTTGCGCGCGCAATGCGTAGTCCGCTAGGAGTTGGGGCTTCTCGTTTTCATACAGGTGGGCAAGCAGGCGCAGCAGACACTGTCTACCTAGGAGCTTTTAGAAAAGAAGCGTTAATTGCCGCGGGATCCTTTGATGAGAGATTCACACGTGCGCAAGATTGGGAGTTAAATTTTCGCCTAAGAGCTGCCGGCGGAGTTATTTATTTCGACCCTCGATTAATTGTGACTTACCGTCCTCGTGGAACCGTGAAATCACTGGCTATGCAGTATTTTGAATATGGGCGTTGGCGCCGAGTTATTTCGCGCAGACATGAAGGAACAATTAATTACAGATATTTAGCTCCACCATTTACGGTTCTCGGCGTATCGGCTTCCTTAATTCTAGGAACTCTCATTTCTTCATTCTTTTTTATTCCTGCACTCATTTATGCGCTTTTCATTTTGATTGCATCGGCACGTATCGGCAAATCACTTGCAGAGTTTGTCTCTCTGCCACTTATTTTGCTTACTATGCATATGACATGGGGCACTGGCTTTCTAACATCACCAAAGTCATTGGCGGCTAAGGTAGCCTTACGACCGTGAGCAACCCGCTGCAGGTATACGAGCCATTTCGTGCTGGCCTGCCGCCGTTAGGTCGTTATTGGAAATCTCTCTGGTCGCGCCGCACATTTGTCGCTGAATACTCACGTTCTGAACTGCGCGAACAGCATTTTGATTCAGTCTTTGGCCAAATGTGGCTAGTTCTTAATCCTTTGCTTTTATCTGGCGTCTATTTTTTCCTGATCATCATTATTAGCGGCTCTTCTGATAAAACTAGATATGCACATCTGACTGCGACACTTTTTCTATTTTATCTTGTTGCGAATTCATTAACAGGTGGCGTGAAATCCGTTACTGCAGGTCAGCGTTTAATCCTTAATACAGCTTTTCCTCGGATTATGTTGCCACTTTCAGCGGTAGTTATTGCCATATTTAAATTTTTGCCCACTATGGCAGTTTTCTTAGTTATGCGCACAATCTTAGGTCTACCTTTTGATGTAGAAATGTTGTGGGCAGTCCCAGTTCTGCTCATTGCAATTTTGTTAGCCCTTGGGTTAGCAATTGCGATTTCTTGTATAAATGTTTATTTCAGAGATATCGCAAGTTTCTTGCCGTACTTAACGCGCACCCTTCTCTACCTTTCGCCAATTCTTTATGAAGCCGTGGATCTAAAGCCCACACTAAAAACAATTGAGCTATTTAACCCACTGTTTCCACTTTTAGATAGTTGGTCACGCGCTCTTGTCCATGGTCAAGTTCCACTGATGTCGAACTTATTAATTTCGTTGGCATGGGCAGTCGGTATCTTTATTATCGGAACTTATTTTTTCCTTTCAAGGGAGCGTGAATTTGCTGTCCGCCTCTAATACCCACAAGACCAATGAGATTGCAGTATCTGTACGAAACCTTGGTCTTACATACACGACTGCAATTGATCGCAGACCAACGTTAAAGGCTCGGGCTAAGGCTTTAGGTCGTGGTTCAAAACAAACGCGTGTTATTCGCGCGCTTGATCAAGTAAATCTTGACGTTGAATATGGACAGGTTTTAGGTGTAATCGGAACAAATGGCGCAGGTAAATCATCACTCATGCGTGTAATTGCCGGAATTTTGCCACCGACACAAGGTCGCGTAGAGGTGTACGGAAGTGTAAGTACATTGTTAGCACTTGGTGTTGGCTTTAATCCATCAATGTCGGGGCGGGACAACGTTTATTTAGGTGGTTTAGCTGCAGGTATGTCACGCGATGAAATCGACAGTCACTTTGAAGAAATCGCCAATTTCTCTGAACTAGAAGATGCCATAGATGCACCTATGCGAACATATTCCTCGGGAATGTTCGCGCGCTTGGCATTTTCTGTTGCGGCAACTGTGCGCCCAGATATTTTAATTGTTGACGAAGCCTTAAGTACAGGTGATGCCAAATTTAAAGAGAAGTCACTTAACCGTATTAAAGAACTACGTAGTGATGATCGTGCCTTGATTTTGGTTAGCCATGCAATGGCCACACTTCGCGATGTTTGCAACGATGTAGCGTGGTTACATAAAGGCAAACTCATTCAGCGCGGTGAACCAAACAAAACTATCGATGCGTATCAAGAGTTTTTGCAGGTAGGAAAGAGCGCAGCCATCGATGAGGATGTCTAAGTTTTTTGCAGTTCTTTTAGTAGTTTTAACCACGTTAATTCCTGACGCACATGCAGTTGATGCACCAGCTTCATTCAGTTTTCAAGGTTCGGGTTATGGTCACGGAGTGGGCTTGAGCCAAATGGGCGCACGTTCAATGGCGCTAAATGGAAAAACTTCAATTGAGATTTTGCAGTATTACTTTAAGGATATTCAGATTGAAAGTATTGATGATTCAAAGTTAGTTCGAATAAACATCGGCCACTTACTTTCAACAGCAAAAATATCTAGTGCCACAAAAGATAGTTTAATCTCGGTTTACTCAGGTGACATTGCGGATAAAACAGATGTGCCCCCAGTTAGTCATGGCACTTCAGTTAATCTCTCAATTCTTGGATCTTCAGTGTTAATTAAGGCTGCTAACGGAAAAGCCACTCCTATAACTCACCTAAATAAAATCTTTACTCTCAGGTGGAGCAGAACTCGATATCTTGCCGGTCCAGATTCAATTGTTTCTGTTACTCACTCGGGCACAACTCAAAAATTTCGCTACGGGCAAATCCAGGTCAAAGCGGTCAAATCAGTTTCTGGTTATCGGTTAGAAGTCACCAACTCCGTGCGATTAGCCGATGAATATTTATGGGGAGTTAGTGAAATGCCTTCATATTGGCCAGTTGCTGCCCTTGAAGCGCAAGCAATTGCATCTCGTTCTTATGCATTAAGTAAGGCTGGGATCTATAAGAATGCTTGCGATTGCCAACTATATGGTGGAATTTCCGATCAAAGTTTTATCGGATATGCCAAAGAAATTGAGAAGAAGTATGGAGTTATTTGGAAAGAAACAGTTACTAGAACAGCTGGCTTAACGCTTACACAAGCAGGCTTGCCGATAACGGCATATTTCTCCTCATCAACAGGTGGCAAAACAGAGTCAGCAGTAAATGCTTGGGGTAGCAATAAGGCATATACGCAAATTGTTGATGACCCGGGATCATTGGATTTAGTTCTCAATCCACGATTTGTTTCATGGTCGCGAGAAGTTCCTCAAAATGTTGTAGCCACAGCATTTTTACTTCCTGATGTCGTAACTTTAGAAATCTTAAGTAAAAACGAAAGTGGCACGGTTGCACAGATTCGAGCAACATCTAGTAGCGGAATTCAAGCGGTCTTGCGCGGAGAAGCATTTAGAAGCAGAACAAAGATTCCATCAGCTTGGTTTGATCTAGTTAGCGTGCAAAATTGAATTAAGTCCGCCCCAAGTACCAGTGCGATTAATTGCTTCAAGCGCTCCATCAAGTGAATTTCGACGAAACAATAAGTTATCTGCACCAGAAAGCTGCGCAGCTTTTACAATTTCACCATCAGGCAATCTGACTTTAGATGCCGCAGTTACATAGGTTCCAGCTTCAATCACGCAGTTATCACCTAGAGAAATTCCACAACCGGAATTAGCGCCAAGTAGAGATTTTTCTCCAATTGAAATAACTTCTTTACCGCCGCCACTTAGTGTGCCCATGATTGATGCACCGCCACCAATATCTGAACCATCGCCAACAACTACACCAGCAGAAATACGTCCTTCGACCATTGACGTTCCCAGCGTGCCTGCATTGAAGTTAACAAAACCTTCATGCATGACGGTGGTGCCTGATGATAAATATGCGCC
>CAINSH010000151.1 GCA_903852955.1 uncultured Actinomycetes bacterium
ACCAACTCCAGGTAAAAAACTTATTTGGTTGTCCCAAACAACTTTAAGTGTTGATGAAACCATGCAAGCAGTTGCCATCCTTAAAGATCGCTTTCCAGGTATCCAAGATCCTCCAAGTGATGACATCTGTTATGCAACACAAAATCGCCAAGAAGCAATCAAGACAATTGCTCCGCAAGCAGATTTAGTAATCGTTGTGGGCTCTCAGAACTCATCTAACTCTGTGCGTCTTGCTGAGGTAGCTCTTGAATACGGAGCAAAAGTTTCACACCTAATTGATTATGCCGAAGAGATTCAGGAACACTGGTTTGCCGGCGTAGAAACTATTGGCGTAACTAGCGGTGCATCTGTTCCAGAGATTTTAGTTAAGGATGTTTTAGCTACTCTTGCAGATCATGGATTCTCAGATGTAGAAGTTATTACAGCTACCGAAGAGTCTTTATTATTTGCGCTGCCACCTGAGCTTCGCAAAGATATGAAAGCTGCAGGAATTTAACTCCTACGTGCTTTTGAAGGCCTAGCTTTTGCTTTAGCCATGAAATAAACAAACCATCCATAAGCGGCGCCAATAATTAAAAATGGTGCAGCACTTGCAAGAGCTGCGATGAAATCAATTCCAACGCGTGATGGCTTGAAACTGTCAAAAATCAAAATCCAGAGAAGCGCTGATGCGGCAAATGCCAGCGGTGGTGTGACAACGCTGACGTAGGTAGTTCCTTGGCGGCCAAAACGAATTGCGCCATAAAATGCAATGACAATCATTACGCCAGTAAGAATTCCAACTCCACTGCGAAGCCACAGTTCGATAAAAGTAAAGAAGGCGATAAAAAAGCTTTGCAGAATTACAATCCCCTGTTTTTTCAGTCCAGGACCTTGAATCTTTAGCTTTGTCGCGGTGCTCATCTACTTGTCTCCATCTGTAATCTCTTCAGCATCGATGAAATCGTCATCACCAAGTTCTTCGTTTTTTAACTCCCGAACTGATGCTGGCGCTTCTGGGTATTCGATGGCGAGTTTATCTTTATCGCCGGCAACACCCAAGTTATGGATTCGTCGAGCAGGACTCAAGACTGTTTTTTCAGCCGTTGGGACTAGATCTTCATAAGCCTTTGAGGTTGAGGAAATTGCCTTGCCCACGGCAACGATCTTGGTGTGCAGCAAGGTTATGTTTTTCAAAAATGTGCTTGCTACCTTTTGGATCTCATCAGCATTTTCAGCCAATTTGTTTCGGGTGAAAATGAAGCCAATTGTGCGTAGCAACGCCATCATGGATGTTGGTGTAGCAATTGTTACTCCAACTTTAAAAGCTTTCTCGAGCAGTTGTGCATCAAGGCGCAACGCCTCTGATAACAAAGTTTCAAAAGGCACAAAGAGAACTACAAAATCAGGTGAGCCAGCTGATTTGTGATATCCACGTTTAGCCAAGGCTTCAACATGCTTAAGCAAGTCTTTAGTGTGTTGCTGCAAAAGATCATCTTTATCGCCTTGATGCGCTGGATCAAAAGCTTCTAAGAAGCGATCAAAGGGAAACTTTGAATCAATAAATATATGGTTTCCACCGGGCATCTTTACGGTGATATCGGGAATTCCTGCAGAGTCGGAATCTGTTGTCGATTTTTGGCGGAAATATTCGTGGTCTTCACGTAATCCAGCGCTTTGCAACAAGAGTTCTAACTGTGCTTCACCAAATTTGCCTCGAGTTTGTGAGTTAGAAAGTGCGCCCGCAATTTTCTTAGTTTCATCAAATATTGATTCTGATGCTCGGCGCATTTCAAGAATAGTTGTATTCAATTTTGCTTCGGCTTCAGTGCGAATTCGATTTGCTTCGTTAGCTTGAGTAGAAAGCTTTTCCACTGATTCCTTCACGGCAACCAGTTCGGCATTTAACTTAACGGCTGA
>CAINSH010000152.1 GCA_903852955.1 uncultured Actinomycetes bacterium
TAGCTATAGCGCTTTCCTTAGCAGGTCATAAAACCTTATTTATCGAAGCCGATATGCGCCGTCCAAAATTAACTAAATACACTAATCTCACGCATCGCCAGTTTGGCTTTGCTGATCTTTTAGCTCTTCCTGCAGGTGAAATCTCTGAAAGTCAGATTTTAAAAGCTTCCCAAGCTCTTGGAGATTCAGGTTTACAAGTTATTTCCGCCGGAGACTTGCCAGCAAACCCTTCAGAACTTTTGAACTCTCAAAACTTAGAAACTATTTTAGACCTTTCACGAAATATGTTTGATTACGTCATTATTGATACCCCACCAATTTTGGCAGTGACTGATGCAGCGATTATTGCTACTAAATCCGATGGAGTTTTAGTAGTTATTTATGCGGGCAATACTGTGACTTCTCAACTCAAGGGCGTCTTAACCGCAATTTCGCAGGTGGGTGCTAATTGCATTGGCGTTGTGCTTAACATGATTCCAACCAGAGCACGTGATTACGATAATTATGGATACCGATATGGATATAGCTACGGTTATAAGTACCGCAGCAAATCAAATTACGGAGCGTATTACGCACCGGAAACTAAAGATTTAAAGAAGCAAAAAGCCCCTGCGCCTATTCCATCAGTTAAGGAAAAAGCGCCAACACCTGCACCTGTTGTAATTCCAGAACCAGAACCAATTTTCGAACCTGTACCAGAACCAGAACCAATTTTCGAACCTGTACCAGAACCAGAACCAATTTTCGAACCTGTACCAGAACCGGTATTTGATCCTGTACCTGTATTTGAAACGAAATTAACTTCTGAACCAGAACCAGAAGTAATCCCTGAACCAGAACCAGAAGTAATCCCTGAACCTGAACCAGTTGCACCTGTGGTTCATAGACACATGATTGATTCTTCAGATAAGCCAAAGCAAAATGTTTTCGCGCCTAACGCGCCTACTTTTGATAATCCATTCTCGGTTGCTAATGGTTTCTTAGTAAACCTAACTAACTACAACCCAACGTATGAATACCAAATTAGAACAACTGCCGGCAGAGTTAAGATCGGCCAAGCTGGCGAAAAATCATTACCGTTAACAATTTCAGGGTTGACTCCTGGCCAAAGCGCAAAGGTAGAAGCGACAATTGTTAAAGCATCCAACCCAGCATTGGTTTCAGAAGTAACTGGCTCTGCACTTTTTGAAGCCTTTAAGCCTTCAATGGGCAAGGTAGTTCCAACCCTTAACGGCTTCCGGTTAACGATTACCAACTATGACCCAGCGTTTACTTTCACAGCAACTTCTAATAAAGGCACCGTGAACATGCGCACCCCATTTGAGAACTCTCTACCGTTTTCAATCTCGGATTTAAACCCGGGGGAAACGGCGATTGTCAGCATCAAAATTGAGCGCCCCGGTTACATCCAGGCCAACATAAAGATCACGGGGACCTGTCAGCGCTAGCTTGCTTCAGGTTATAGACTTAGCCTCACAACACTTCGAGAGGCACGAGCAATTATGAGTACATCCACACTTTCAATCTCACGCAAGGCACAGGTAAAGGTTTCCATCTTTAGCGCCTTGGTTTTGCTCATTTTTTCACTCACTCCACTTAATAATGCCGCTCAAGCGGTAGATCCAGCGCCAACAATTACATCGCTAACGCCTAATACTGGGGCTATCACCGGTGGAACAAGCGTTGTTGTGACTGGTACAAATTTCAACGCAGCAAATATCGCTACGGTTCTATTCACTAGTGGTACGACTGCGATACCTGTCCCATTTGTAGTCAACTCTGCAACTCAGCTGACACTAACTACACCAGCTCAAGACGCAAACGCAGCCCTTGTTTCATTACTAGTTGTTTCTTCAGCAGGAAACGCAACTGCAAGTAACGCTTTCACTTATGGCGAAGTTATTCCGCAGTCACCACCAGTAATCACATCAGTTGCACCAAACACGGGTGCATATACAGGTGGAAATACAATCGTCTTGACTGGACTAGGTTTCTATCGACCAAACATAGTTTCTGTAAATATTTCAAGCAGCACAACTTCAATTCAAGCAACGAGTTTTACCGTTGATTCTGCAACATCAATGCGCGTTGTAATGCCAGCCCAGGGTATTAATACCTCGGTCGTAAACATTGGTATTTCAACAACTGTTGGAATCACAACTGCATATAGTGCATACACATACACAGGTCAGCCAAGTACGGGCACAAGTACTGCAACCGGCACAGCAACAGGAACAATCTCAAATATGGTTCCTGCATCTGGACCAACAACTGGCGGAACATCCATAGTATTAACTGGTACTAATTTAACGGCATCAAGTGTTGTCACTGTGCTATTTACAACACCAACTGGATCAGTTCCAGCAACAAGTTTTGTAGTTAACTCAGCAACACAGATGACGGTGGTTGCACCAGCTGTTGCCAGCACTACTCAGAGCAGCACAATATTGGTTGTTACGGCTGCTGGAAATATTCAATTTAATACGCCATTTACTTACTCCGCAGCCACTGCCCCAACAGGTATCACCATTACTTCGTTAGCGCCGCTAACCGGAACTGTAACTGGTGGAAATAGCGTGGTAGTAACAGGTACTAATTTTGCTGCCTCATCAATACTTTCAGTGCTTTTAACTAGCGGATCAGTTGTTGTTCCCGTGACTTCATATTCAGTGGTCTCACCGACAACTTTGAACATCGTTATGCCAGCACAGGGCACTAACGCTTCAGCAGTTAATTTGATTCTTGTTACAGCAGCTGGATACGTACAACGCACTTCGGCTTATACCTACAGTGCGCCAACACCAACACCAACTCCAACACCAACTCCAACACCAACTCCAACACCAACTCCAACACCGACTCCAACACCTACGCCAACACCTACGCCAACACCTACGCCAACACCTACTCCAACCGTTACACCAAAGCCTTCACCAACTCCAACGGCAGTAGCGTTTAAGGCAACCGTAAAGGTCAGCGGTCTTTATCTCATTACAACTGTTAATGATCCAAAGGCTCTAGTTTTCGTTAATGGAAAATTAGTTAAGCAAGGCAAAGTAAAGCTAACTAAGGGCAAGAAAGTTGTTCTTATTTATGCGAAGGGCGTTTTGCGATTCACCAAACTAGTAATTATTAAGTAAGTATAAGTAATTGGAGCCTGGGTTTACCAGGCTCCAATTTTTATGCACTCAGATTTTAGTTTTTTAATCAATGGCGAAATATCTGCTAATTGTTTTGTTACATTCTTTTTATCAACTTGTTTTAGGCTATTTAGTAGTGCGCCGTAGTTGGCAGCAATTTCTTTAGATAGCTGGGCAAATGAACCCACACCAATTGTTGCTTCTTGGTTGAAAATCGAATACAGAGCGTTTATCGAGTCGAGGGGCAGCGGGGTTATTTTTGCAGAAGTAGCCCAACTTTCTAGTTTATTCTGGTGAAATGTAACAACGCTCTGAATTTGAGAGCATGAAGAAATGTTGTGATCTAATTCGCCCGAACTAAATCCGGCAACTGTTGATGTCTGTTTAGCGCTTTCAAGCGAGACATTTGCATCTAGAAGCCCGGTGAATTTAATGGCGAGAAAAAGTAATACGCCAAAGAAGGCAAGATATTTCAAAACCACATGTCTACTGACGGTGCTGCTAATAATTCTGCCAATCAAGCCCATTGTTGCCTCCTGGGCAATTATCCCTAAAGGAATCGCGGTAAACCCATCCCAAATCCAGAGCCGGCACTCAAAAGCCGCTAGGGAGGGACTAGTACCAAGCGCACTACGTCTGAAGGTGTCAAAGAGCCCAAATTGCCGTGAAGGTTTTAAGGTTTGCAGTAAAGTTTGGGACTTATCACCAGCGGACTTATTCAGACAAAATGAAAGAAGTGTATGAAGCCTGAAACTTACGCGAGTTTCTTAAGGAAAACGCGCAGAAGAGTTGTTGGTTTTGATGTATTGATCATCGCCCTTTCTCCGCTGTTTGCAAATCTCATTAAATGGCAATCAGTCTTTACGCTCGAAAACCGAAATGTCCGAGATTTCCTAACAATTTTATTGCTCTGTCTTTTATGGTGCTTCTCTTTATCCCAAAGTAACGCTTGGGACGCAGCTGGTCTGGATAACCGATTTGATATTTATAGAGCTCCGTTGCTTGCCGCCGGGAAAGCTCTCTTAATCTTTAGTACATATTCGTATGTTTTCCGCACAGCCTTTTCTCGCGAATGGGTTCTGGTACAAATGGTGACCACGATTGTTGCGATCATAATCTCACGCACTTTAATTAATTATTATTTTCAAAAATCAATTACTAAATCTAGCAAATTCAAACCAATTACTTATCTTGTGGTTTCAGCGGTACATGAATTTCAAAGTTTGTGTGATGAATTCCTTTTGAGTCATCGCATTAAACCTGAATTTGTTCATATGGAATTAGACACCACAATGTCAGATGAAACCAAGGGTCTGAATATTTATAGAAAACTTGTAGAAATGCAGGCCGAAGGTTTGATCTTGATGTCAAAAGCATCGGTTGCAGACAATATTTTAAGAAGCGTTCAGCATCTGCGCCAACCAAAGAACCTAAAAGAAGTTGTTTATGTTTCACAGCTAGAACTTCTCAATGAGCGCATGCGCCCGATGGTTCCCCGAAACTGGTTTAGATTAGGTAGACCTAGACTTCTAGATTCTCAACGATTTATTAAACGCGCACTTGATATTGCGATCTCCTTCATAGCATTAGTAGTTCTAGCACCATTTTTCGTTGTTATTGCCCTGCTTATTAAATTGACCTCAAGAGGACCTATTTTCTATGTCAGTGAACGTGTTGGCCGATTTAATAAGCCATTTAGATTCATAAAGTTTAGAACCATGATTGCTGCTGCTGATCAAGAACGTGCTTCAGCTTTGGGTCCAGGTGTTGTTGAAAATCTAGAGGACTACAAAGCTGATAATAGAATTACTAAATTCGGTAAGTTCTTACGTAGATTTTCTATCGATGAAACCCCGCAGTTTCTGCATGTGTTATACGGCAGCATGTCGCTGGTAGGACCACGACCAATCTTGTTTGAAGA
>CAINSH010000153.1 GCA_903852955.1 uncultured Actinomycetes bacterium
CAACTACTGGTGCTACAACTACTGGTGCTACAACTACTGGTGCTACAACTACTGGTGTTCCTGCGCTTGCACCAATCAAAGCCAATCGTGCACCAACTGGAACAGTTGAATCAACGGCAACATCAATTGCCAATAAAACTCCGGCAACAGGTGATGGAATTTCAGTATCTACTTTGTCTGTTGAAACTTCCAGTAACGCTTCATCGACTGCAACTACATCGCCAACAGCTTTTAACCAGCGAGTAACAGTTCCTTCGCTCACGCTTTCGCCAAGGGCTGGCATTGTTATTACCGTTCCAGCGCCGGTAGGTGCTGAAACAGGTGGAGGTGTTACTGGTGCAGCGACAACTGGTGCAGCAGCTACTGGAGTTTCTATTTTTATTTCTTCAACAACCGGCGTAGCAACAACTGGAGCAACCTTTGCAGATGATTCAGAACTATCAGCAATAATCGCTAGTTCTGCGCCAACTGGAACAGTTTGATCAATCTGTACAACTATCTTTGTCAGGATTCCGGCAACAGGTGATGGAATCTCAGTATCTACTTTGTCAGTTGATACTTCCAAGAGTGGTTCATCAACGTTTATATGATCACCTTCGGACTTTAACCAACGAGTAACGGTTCCTTCGCTGACGCTTTCGCCAAGTGCTGGCATGGTTACTGAGAATGTCATCTATTTTTCTCCTAGGTTATCCGTGTGCGTGAAGCGGTTTGCCGGCAAGTGCCATATGAGCTTCGCCCATGGCTTCTGAAAGTGTTGGGTGCGCATGGATAAGTGATGCAACATCAGTTGCACGGGCTTCCCAATTAAAGATTAATTCTGCTTCAGCTAAAAGTTCTCCAACTCGCGCCCCAACCATATGGACACCAAGAATTGGTCCATCTTTTTCGCCAACCAATTTAATTGATCCAGCTGTTCCTAAAATCTGTGCTTTTCCATTGCCTGCTAAGTCATAGCTAAGTTCAACGACATCGTGTCCACGTTTTTTAGCTTCAGCAGTTGTTAAACCAACTGATGCAACCTCAGGATCTGAGTAAGTAACACGAGGGATGCCGTCATAGTTAATCGGGCGAGGATTTAATCCTGCAATCTCTTCAGCGACAAGCATTCCCTCGGCAAAGCCAACGTGAGCCAGTTGCAAAGTTGGAATTAAATCTCCAACTGCCCAAATCCCAGGGATGTTTGTACGGCATTTTTCGTCAACAAGAACGTACCCGCGGTCCATTGAAATTCCCTGTTCTTCATAACCAAGGTTTGCAGATACTGGGCCACGACCTACAGAAACCATCAGAATCTCTGCAGTAAATTCTTTGCCATCTTCTAATGTGACAGTTACTCCGCGTTGGTCTTTAATCGCAGACTTGAATTTTACGCCTAATTCAAAGTTGATACCGCGCTTGCGAAATGCGCGCTCTAGTTGCTTACTTGAGGATTCATCTTCCAAGGCAATTAAATGTGGCAACCCTTCGATAATTGTTACGTCTGCGCCAAAAGATTTCCAGACAGATGCGAATTCACAACCAATTACACCGCCGCCCAAGACAATAACAGATGAAGGGACGTGGTCCATCTTCGTTCCGTGATCTGAAGTAATAATCTGCTTGCCATCGATTTCTAGGCCAGGCAATGTGCGTGCATAAGAGCCAGTTGCAAGAATAATATTTTTACCGGTGTAACGAACTCCGTTTACTTCAACTGTGTCTTTAGCAACGAGTTTTCCGTGGCCTTCGATATATGTAATATTTCTTGACTTAACTAATCCTTGTAAACCTTTATGAAGTCGCGAAATCACACCATCTTTGTAGGTATTGACTCCAGCCATATCAATTCCATCAAAAGTTGATTTAACACCAAACTTTGTACCTTCGCGTGCACCATCGGCGATTTCGGCTGAGTGCAATAAAGCTTTGGTAGGAATACATCCCTTATGTAGACAGGTACCACCAACTTTGTCCGCTTCGATTAAGGCAACGTTGAGGCCTAGCTGAGCACTTCTTAAGGCGCAGGCATAACCGCCGCTTCCGCCACCTAAAATCACCAAATCAAATTGCGCCACGCATTACCCCTTTAATCAACTCAATGGCTCTATCTTGCCGTACGCCTAGCCAAAGTGACGAACTCAAAGTCGGTCGATTTACGCTTGTTCGACCAATCTCACAAGAGATCGAAGGGCTATCCCTGTACCACCAACGGGGGTGTAACCATGGGCTTTGCCCTCGTTGTAGGCCGGGCCCGCAATATCTAAATGCAGCCAAGGCAGTTCATTGGATACAAAATCTTTAAGGAACAGACCAGCAACCAACATCCCACCATTTTTGTCGCCGATATTTGCAAGATCTGCAACTGGGGAGTCAAGTGATGCTCGAAGCTCAACTGGAAGCGGCATTGGCCAGAACTGCTCGCCAGCATCTTTTGAGGCCTCTAAAAAGCTATCGCTAAATTTTTGATTGTTAGTCATGACTGCACTGGTGCGTGTACCTAGTGCAATAACTTGTGCTCCAGTCAAAGTAGCTACGTCGATGATTCCATCTAACTTATTTTTACTCTCTTGAGCTTTGACTAAACCGTCAGCTAAAACGAGTCTGCCCTCTGCATCAGGATTTAATACTTCGACAGTCTTGCCGCCAAAAATTGTGATGATGTCGCTGGGACGAGTTGCTGAATCACTTGGCATGTTTTCAGCCAATGGTGCCCAACATTCAATGGCAACAGGCAATCCCAATTCGGCGATTGCTAACGTTGCAGCGCACACAGCTGCTGCGCCACTCATATCTGATTTCATAGCTTCCATGCCTAAACCAGGTTTTAGATTTAAACCACCGGTATCAAAAGTAATTCCTTTTCCAATAAATGCGTAGCGCTTGGTATTTCTAGCCTTTGGCGTGTATTCGATGTGCAATAAACGAGGTGGGTTTGCAGAGCCTTGACCGACGCCGATAATTCCACCAAAGCCTTGAGTTTTTAACTGCTTCTCATCCCAAATTTTTACTTTTAATCCAGCTTTTAATCCGCCAGCATCCTTAAAAGATTTAGTCAGGATTTTCGTAAAGGAATCGGGAGTTAAATGACTTGGCGGAGTATTAATCAGATCACGAACAAGATGTGTGTACTTCGCAATAATTTGAGCTCGATGAATGGCGGCTCTTGCTTCAGTTTTGCTCGCTAACTTGGTGTACACGGTTGCAGATTTCAAAGCGTCTTTTCGTTCGGCTTTAGTCGAACCACGAAATTCATTAAAAACATATGCTCCGAGTGCAACACCTTCGGCAATGGCTGCAACTGCTGTGATGTCTTTAGTTGGGAAAGCAAAAGTTGCGCTGCTAGCGCCATTTAACATTCGTGCAGCACTTCCTGCAGCTCTGCGAAGAATTTCGTTCGAGTATGAAGTTGATTTTGAACCAAGGCCGGTAAATACAATCATTCGAGCTGGTCCACCAGGCATTTTGGTAACTTCATCAGCGGCTCCAGTTGCCCCTAAATCTGTAAGCGATGAAATTAAATATTCGACATCTAGGGCCAGATCGCCAGATTCAATAGCAATGCCACCTTTGGTGTTGGTGCTTGCCAGTCCTACAACAAGGACATCGTCTTTTACAAGGCCATCTGAAATTTTGAGTGTTGTCATAGGTGTCAGCGTAATAGATGTATTGGTAGGTTTGACACTATGAAGCACTCACCTCTGCATGAAAAACACCTAGCTCGAAATGCCAAGATGGCAGATTTCGGCGGTTGGCTAATGCCCATTGAGTATCCAGGCGCAGGAGTCTTGGCCGAGCACGGCGCAGTTAGAGAAAAAGTAGGAATCTTTGATGTCTCGCACTTAGGTAAAGCAAGTGTGAAAGGTGCAGGTGCATTGGAGTTTTTAAACTCTATGTTTACAAATGATCTCAACCGTATTTCAGATGGATCTGCTCAGTACACCTTGTTGTGCACTGAAACTGGCGGAGTCACAGATGATCTGATTGTGTATAGAAACGCCATTGATGATTTCTTCTTGGTTCCAAATGCCTCAAATACAACTGATGTTGTGGCGGTTCTAAATCAACATGCTCCCGCTGGCATAAATGTAGAAAATCTGCATCTTGATTATGCCGTCATTGCAGTGCAAGGACCTTTAGCTCCTTCTGTTATGCAATCACTCGGAGTCAATACAGATATCGATTACATGGCATTTGAAAAAGTTGATATTGGTGGCGCTGAAGTAATTCTGTGTCGCACTGGGTACACAGGTGAGCTCGGATATGAATTACTTCCACTAACTAAAGATGCAGCTTCGGTTTGGGATGCAATCGTTGCAGCTATAGAACCCGTGGGCGGCCTAGTGTGTGGTTTGGGGGCTCGCGATACTTTAAGAACTGAAATGGGATATCCACTTCACGGCCACGAATTAAATCTTGCTATTACACCTGTTGAGGCCAGTGCATCATGGGCTATTGGCTGGGACAAAGGCGATTTCCTTGGTTCAAAAATTTTGCGGTCACAAAAGGAAGTTGGCCCAAAGCGCCGAAGTGTTGCACTTAAATCACTTGACCGTGGAATTCCGCGAGCCGGGATGCAAGTAAAAACCAACGAAGGTGAAAACTTAGGCGAGGTAACAAGTGGAACATTTTCACCTTCGCTCAAAGTAGGTATTGGTATTGCGATTTTAGATTCGACAGTGAAAGTAGGCGATCAATTAGTTATTGACGTCCGAGGTAGAGATTCATTAGTCGAAGTCGTGAAACTTCCCTTTATGCCTTCGCACGTTCGTTAAATTCAATTGGCTGCATAAACGCAGCTTTCGTGTGCGTACGACGAAGTGCAGAAAGAACTGGCGCACCAGCGATGCTAAGTAAAATCGTGGTGAAAATCGCTCGCGGAATATCCCATGCCATAGAGGTTGCGAAGTGAAAAACAATGAATCTATAGATATTTTCATGTACTGATCCCTGGGGGATGTATGAAAGTTGAGTGTTTGTGCCTAAAGCCCA
>CAINSH010000154.1 GCA_903852955.1 uncultured Actinomycetes bacterium
ACACCGTTATTGATGCGGTCACACACAAAGATCCCTTTGATTACCTCATACTTGAACTTTCATCTTTTCAACTTCACTGGATGCGCAAACCAAGTTTTGTTGGTGTAGCAATCCTAAACATCGCACATGATCATTTAGATTGGCATGGAAGTTTCGAGAACTACTGCGCAGCAAAACTTTCAATTTTGGATAGGGCAGATATTGCGATTTTAAACGCTGATGACGCTCACGTTGTCTTGAAGAGTAGCTCGTGGCGTGGAGAAAAGGTTTTCTTCTCACTCGATACACCGGCACCGGGAGAGTTGGGTGTCGTTGAGAACCTCTTGATTGATAGGGCCTTTGTCGCAGATCCACAAGAAGCCTCAATGATCGCTGAAATTACCGATATTCAACCAACCCTTCCCCACAGTATTTCAAATGCTTTAGCTGCTGCTGGACTGGCCAGGTCGGTCGGTATTTCAAATGAAGAGATTCGAAGCGCATTGATTGATTTTCATCCAGGACGCCACCGCATTGAAACTGTTCTTACAGCAGATGGCATCACATGGGTTGATGATTCAAAGGCGACTAATCCTCATGCCGCAAAGGCCTCATTAATGTCACATCTGTCAGTTATTTGGATAGCCGGTGGCCTAGCAAAGGGGGCTGATATGAACTCACTGATCGAGCGTACACACGGTCGTATTAAGGCAGCGATATTAATTGGCAAAGATCGTGCTCTTATAGAAGCTGCATTCATAAAATTCGCACCAGAAATTCCATTAGTAAAAATCGATTCAGATGTGACCAAGGGCGATATATCAAATGACTTGATGGAAAAAGTGGTAACTGCTGCAAAGAGTTTTGCTGCAGATGGAGATACGGTACTTATGGCTCCTGCATGCGCGTCAATGGATCAGTTTATTTCATATGCCGACCGCGGAGATAGATTCTCGGCCGCTGTTAAGAAGCTAGTGGCTCATGAAGGCTAATAAATCCTCGAACTTTTTCACGAAGCCAGTCAATCTCTACTACATGCTCATAGGAAGTACTTTGTGTCTGAGCATTCTTGGTGTAATTATGGTTTTCTCTGCCTCATCGATTCATTCGCTAGAGACTAAAGGTTCAACGTATGCAGTTGCGTTGCGACAAGTGTTTTTTCTACTATTTGCAATTCCAATGGCGTGGGTATTTTCTAGGCTTTCTCTTGCTCACTGGAGAAAGATTTCCCGATTTGGTGCAGTTATTTCTCTTGGATTGCTAACACTTGTCCAGCTGATAGGTAATAGCGTTAATGGCAACCGTAACTGGATTG
This sequence comes from uncultured Actinomycetes bacterium, assembly GCA_903852955.1. GTDB lineage: Bacteria > Actinomycetota > Actinomycetes > Nanopelagicales > Nanopelagicaceae > Planktophila. The sequence goes on from CAINSH010000154.1 coordinate 1,295, forward strand.
GCATTGGTTTCTTGGATGTTCAACCAAGTGAGATAGCTAAATTCCTACTGATTCTGTGGGCTGGCTTTATGCTTGCACAACGTGAGCACAATGGGATTATCGAATCAAATGTGATAGTTCTGATTGCGCCAATATTTATTCTCTGTATTGTTTTGGTTTTGAGGGGTAAAGACTTAGGCACTGCATCTGTTTTCGCCTTCATACTCGCTGGCTTACTCTGGGTCTCTGGCGTTCGCTTGAGCGTGTTCAC
>CAINSH010000155.1 GCA_903852955.1 uncultured Actinomycetes bacterium
CTGCCAACTCCGCCCGCGCCTATAACTAGCGCCTTCATTGCTGGCCCCTCATGAGGAAATAACATCCTTTTCGATTGTTTTTTTAAGTCTAGCCCTGTCATTAATTCATGACAAGATTGCCTCCGTTACACCCAAGGTCCCCGTAGCTCAGTGGATAGAGCAACCGCCTCCTAAGCGGTAGGTCGCAGGTTCAACTCCCGCCGGGGACACCACTTCTTGATTTTAAATTGCAGTTAATGCTTAAGAGTGAAACGTTGCATCCATTGTGGAGCCCACCAGTTTCGTTCCCCAAATAAACGCATCAAAGCTGGAACAAGAAATGCGCGTACAAGTGTTGCATCCAAGATAACAGCTAGCGAAACACCAAAACCAAGCATCTTGATTGATGTAACTCCACTTGTCATAAAGGCTGCAAAAACTACTGCTAACAGCATTGCTGCTGCGGTAATAATGCGCGCTGATCTTTGTAGGCCAACTGCCACAGATTCTACGTTTGATTTACCATCAAGATGTTCTTCACGAATTCTAGAAAGTAAAAACAGTTCGTAGTCCATTGAAAGTCCAAAGACTACGACGGCAACTAAAATGACAGAGCCAGTATCTAATGTGCCCGTCACCGTGAAATCTCCCACCAGCCACTTTAAATGTCCATCGATAAATACCCATGTAATTGCACCCAAGGTCGCAACCAGTGACATCGCATTTAAAATCACCGCTTTAATTGGCAGAATAATTGAGCCAGTAAAAATAAAGATCAAAATCAATACCGTCAGCGCAATCCAGCCCAGGGCTAGCGGCAGAGTCCGGGCGATTCCATCTTGTGAATCTGTAAAGTCAGCTGCAGCTCCACCGATTAATACACCGCTTGGTTTATCTAAATTACGGATGTCATGAATAACCTGTAGCGAAGAAGTACTGCGTGATGGCTCGGATGAAATTACTTGGACACGAATATCTTTTCCGTAAGTTTCAATCTTGCCTACGCGGACCACACCTTTAACTGCTTTAACTTTTTCAAGGAAGGCGTTAATTTCTGTTTCGTTACCAACACCATTTGGAGCTACAACTTCAATAGGACTTCCAATCAAACCGTCAAAGCGTGTATCCACTACTTGTGCGGCAATAGCTGCTGGATCAGATGCGGGTAATACTCGCGAATCAACTTGGGCAAATGAAATATTGCCAATTGGTGCGGCAAGAATTCCAAGTACTACCAAACATGCAAGAACAACTGGAATTGGTCGCTGCATAACGTTTCTGGCCGTGCGTGCCCATCGACCATCTTCCTTTGGTGTGATTGCGCTTCTACGAACTACGCCTTTATCGGTTTTCTCACCCAAGATTGCAAGTAGTGCCGGCAGCGCAATTACCGCGCCTAATACGGCCATGGAAATAACGGCAACTCCTGCATATCCAAAGGATTTTAAGAACTCAAGTGGGAAAAATAGGAGTGAAGCCATTGTCACAAAAACAGTTAGCCCCGAATAGAAAACAGTCTTACCGGCAGTTGCAACAGTTGTTACTACTGATTCCTCAACGCTATGGCCGTGATGTAATTCTTCGCGGAAGCGATTAACCATTAGTAGGGCGTAATCAATACCAAGCCCAAGACCCAAGCCCGTGATGAGGTTGAGGGCAAAAACGCTTACATTCGTGAACAAAGTGAGCAGATAAACGATTAGGAATGAACCAAGAATTGCAGTTACTCCAACAAATAGTGGAGTTGCTGATGCAACTAAGGCTCCAAAGACAAAGAGCAAAAGCAGGAAAGTGAGTGGAATTGCGATTGATTCGGCAAGAACTAAATCTTTTTCAATCTTGTGATTAATGGCATGAGTGATTACTCCGGCACCGGAAGCAAAGACGTGAAGGTTTTTATATTTGCCGTCAAACTCTTCTTGTAATGATGCGCCAAGTGAGCCAAGTGCATCCCAATCAAATGCTTCAAGATCTGAATACACCAGAATAAATCCAGCTTTACCGTCAACTGACTTCATGGTTGGCGCACCACCAGTAGACCAATAAGAAAGAGTTTTTGAAACCCCAGTATGGTTTTGAATCTTCTTTTCAATTTCAGTTGCAACTGATGCAACGGAAGGGTCGTCAATCAGCAAGTCAGGTGAGTCCACAACCATTACGGCAACTGGTTCTTCGGCACCAAAGACATCTACAACATACTTTGCGGCTTTAGCTGATTCGCTATTTAAATCTGAGTAGCCACCTGAATCTAGTCGCCCAAAAGCAAGCGAGCCAACTGAGCCTGCGACAATGGTTGCTAGGATAAAAACTAGAAGAACAATTTTGCTCCGCTTAACAATAAACTTACCTAGCTTTTCAAACACTGTTCTTACTCCTTGGTTGTAGACTTAACGTTATGAGTGATCTCTTTCCAAACGTAACTTCAGATGAGATCGACCCTGAAGCTGCTGCAGAACAACTGCGCCGTGAAGAAGAGATGAAGTCAGATAAACCGCCACACCACGAGGATTAATCGCTTTTAGGCGCGGGAGCTGCAACGGGTGCGGGCTTTGCGCTATCAGTAGAAGTTTTCTTTGCTGCAGAATCGGTTTTATAGAAACCAGATCCCTTAAAAACAACACCTACCGCGGTGTAAACCTTACGTATTTCACCCTTGCACTCAGGACATTCAGTGAGTGATTCATCGCTAAAAGATTGGAAAGCCTCAAACTCATGACCGCACGCGTTACATGAATATTGATATGTAGGCACTGTCACTCCAATTCTTAGTTTTACCGCCTTTTAGGGCGGCAAGGGGTAGATACCAAGTCTAAAGAAGTGAGACGATTGGCGCGAATTCAAGGCGATATTACGAAGGGGTCAGAAGTGAAAATCACACGTATCAGCAGATTTCTTGGAGTAATTGCGATTCTGAGCTTTTTAGGCATGTCATCGGCTTCTGCGAATTCACTCATAACAACACTTCCTATAAGTGGTTCAACTGTCACAACTGCGCCAACATCTGTAACTCTTACAACTCAAGTTGCTCTGCTAGCTGATGCAAATGACATAGCCGTAACAGATGCTGCGGGTAATCGCGTTGATGATGGCACACTGACAATTAATGAGGCAACTGCAACAGTTGGATTAAAGCCCCTAGTTGATTCTGGAATATATAGCGTCACTTATTTTCTTTATGCCGAAGGCGAAACTCCGCTAGAGGGTACTTTTACTTTTAATTTTTCTGCGCCAAGTGTTATTACTCCAAACGAGCCAACTCCAATTCCAACTAAATCCCAAATTCCGGCAAGTAGTAGTTGGGGTACAAATGTATTTATTGTCTTCATCTTGGTTGCAGCATTTTTCGTACTAGTTGGCTTATCGCTATATGCGCGAAAGCTTTTTAGAGATAGATGATTGCTTTTAGTACAACTATCAAGTACCTATCTCTGATTGGAAGTTTTGCAGTAGTAGGAACCCTTTTAGCTATGGGTTTCTTATTACTAGATGTTCATGGAAAACTTTCAACTTCAGCCGAAAAACTACGCAGCATTTTATGGATCTCGGCATTGACGTGGGTTTTAGGCGCAGTTGGAAACATTCTCTTCACCCTGGCAACAATTTTGGATCAACCTGTATCAGTTGCCTTTGATGCAACTATGTTGAGATCTTTCATAACGCAAATTACTCTTGGGAAGTTTCTACTCTTTCAAGCAATAGTTGCGCTTATAGTGTCTCTGGTAGCGCTTCGCGTACAGAAGATTTTGACCGTCATTTTCTTGCTTGCTCTCTCCCTTATCGGTCTTGTAATACCCATTTTCCAAAGTCATTCAGCCTCTAGTGGTTCTCATGCACTGGCAATTGGCTCTTTAGTTATACATGTAGTCGCACTCTCGCTGTGGGTGGGAGGAGTGTTCACTCTTGCAATTCTTGACCCAAAAGATCGCGCAATCGCCGTTCCAAGATTTAGTGTTCTAGCTTTATGGGCAGCAATTGCTGTAGTGGTAAGTGGCACTGCAAATGCTTGGGCCCGTTTAGATTTTAAGGCCGCTTGGAGCTCGGCATATGCTTTAGTTGTTGCTGCAAAAATTATTTTAACGATTGTCCTCATCTGCTTTGGTTACGCGCACCGTAAAAATCTTTACAACCGCGAATCAATTGATTGGAAAGCTTTTTCACGTTTAATCGTCGCCGAAAGTTTAATTATGGTGATTACGGTGGCAATGGGTGCGTGGCTTTCATCAAATCAAGCACCTGAACGCCCGGGCAAAACTGTTTTTGATCCAGCGCTTTCAGTTGCCGGAATTTCATCACCGCCACCTCCAACATGGAGCAGAATTTTCTTTAGTTACGAACCCGATGCCTTAATGATTGGCATTTTAGTTACTGCAGTTGCGCTTTATATTAAAGGCGTGCTTGTTCTTAATCGTCGCGGAGATAAGTGGCCGGTTGGGCGTACAGTCTCTTTTGCTACAGCAATTTCACTGATTGATTTTGCAACAAGTGGCGGCTTAGGCCTTTACGCACATTTCGCATTTTCGTATCACATGGTTGCCCACATGATTTTGGGAATGATTGCCCCCATAGGAATCGTTTTAGGTGCGCCGATAACTTTGGCACTTCGTACATTGCCACAGGGGAGAAATTCAGATGAGCGTGGTGTTCGAGGTTCATTACTAGCCGCACTTCATTCGAAATTGGCTACTTTTTACACCAATCCAATTGTGGCCTTGGCCTTCTTTGACGGCTCTTTATTTGCACTTTACTTTACTGGTCTATTTGGTTCGCTCATGCAATCGCATGCAGGCCATCTATTTATGAATATTCACTTTTTATTGGCAGGGATTCTTTTCTTCCATGTAGTAATTGGCATTGATCCAAATCCTCGTCGAGTTCCGCACCTGGTTCGCATTGTGATTTTGTTTGCCGCCATGAGTATCCACGCATTCTTTTCAGTGGCACTGATGTCTGCTTCAACATTAATTGATGGTGGATATTTTGCAGCTTTGAAATCTCCCTGGCTTACAGATTTATTGGCCGATCAACGGATTGGCGGATCTATTGGCTGGGCTATGGGCGAAGTCCCTATTTTATTGGCGTTAGTGGCTACGTTTGTTAATTGGATGCGGGATGACACCCGAGAGACTAAGCGCATCGATAAAAATATCGAGCGTGCCGCGGCAATGGGTCAGCCCGATGAGTTAGCAACATATAACAAGTATTTACAAGATCTGGCACAACGCGATAGAAATGAGTCCTAATGGAAAACTTATTTGATATTCCAAGTGAATATAAAGATCTTCGAGCTAGCGTCCGCGCTCTAGCTGAAAAAGAGATTGCCCCATTTGCTCATACAGTCGATGAAGAACACCGCTTTCCACAAGAAGCCGCAGATGCATTGCAAAAAGCAGGGCTTGCTGCCGCGCATGTTCCAACCGAGTTTGGTGGAGATGGCGCGGATGCACTGGCAACCGTAATCATCATCGAAGAGGTTGCTCGAGTGTGCGGATCTTCTTCATTAATCCCTGCAGTTAATAAACTTGGATCCTTGCCGTTAATCCTTGGCGGAAATAAAGATCAGAAGCAACGTTGGTTATCACAGTTGGCGCAAGGTAAAGGTTTCTCTTATTGCTTATCAGAATCCGATGCAGGTTCTGATGCGTCTGCCCTTCGTACAAAAGTTGAAACAGATGGTGATGATTGGATTTTAAATGGCAGCAAAAAATGGATTTCAAACGCGGGTGTCTCAGAGTTTTATACCGTCCTTGCCCAAGGTGATCCAGCAATGGGATCAAAGGGAATCGTTGCATTTATAGTTGAAAAATCAGATCCGGGAGTGTCTTTTGGTGCACCTGAAAAAAAGATGGGATTTAGAGGTTCGCCAACGCGTGAAGTTTATTTCGACAACGTAAGGCTTACAGATGACCGCCGCATTAGTGAAATCGGTGAAGGATTTTCATTGGCAATGAATACGTTAGACCACACTCGAATTACTATCGCGGCGCAAGCACTTGGTTTAGCACAAGGCGCACTTGATGTTGCCACGAAATATTCACACGAGCGCAAGCAATTTGGCAAAGAAATCTTTGATTTTCAAGGCGTTCAATTTATGTTGGCCGATATGGCAATGAATGTGGAAGCTGCCCGTCAATTAACTTATGCAGCCGCATCTAAGAGCGAAAACGGTGAGAAAGATTTACGCTTCTTCTCTGCAGCAAGCAAATGTTTTGCAAGTGATACTGCAATGAAAGTTACAACCGATGCAGTTCAAATTCTGGGCGGTTATGGCTACGTATCTGATTATCCAGTCGAGCGAATGATGCGAGATGCGAAATTAACTCAGATTTACGAAGGCACAAATCAAATCCAGCGCATTGTTATGGCGCGTAATTTGCCTAACGGTTAAAACGCACAACCAGTGAAGGTGTTGCCGCGGCATTAAGTGCAATGTCATGTTCTTCTCGTGGAACTGACTCGCTTGAAAGTTCACCCGGGTGCACCAAGCCAATTGTCCAGCCAGGCAAATTCGGCAATGCGCGATCGTAAAAACCGCCACCTTGGCCTAATCGAAATCCTTCTTGATCGATACGTAACGCAGGAGTTATTACCGCACCAACGTCGCTTAAATCTGTAACTGCCGGACCAATTGGTTCAGTAAGTTTCTTGGTGATTTTTAGTTGAGTGGGATCTCCATTCCAATGGACCCATTCAATTTCATTGCCAGAAACTCGAGGGAGTAGCAGTTTCTTTCCATCCTTAATTAAAGTTTGGTTAATTTCGGTAGTACTTGGTTCTTGGGCATAAGAAAAATAAGAACAGATTGTGGATGCACTCACAATTTCAGGGCATTTCAAAATTACATTGAAATTAGAGGGGATAAAGCGTTGTACTCGTTCACGGCGATAGCGTTCACGAAGCTCTTTCTTGAGTGTGCCCTGATTCATTGCTTCCCTTTCGACCAATCCATGCTCAAATCCCAAAGATTACTAACTGCAACAAGTATGGTGGGATTATGGCAGAGCACACCCGGGTTGATGAATTCTTAACTTCACTTCTCGAAATTTGTACACCCTTAGAGTCATTTGACATGCCACTTTTGGATGCACACGGAGCAACTCTTGCCGAAGATATTTATGCTGGCGATCGTTTAGTTATGAAAGCTGGTAGCCGAATCCGTTCTACTCAGATCGGTCTAGCTGCATCCATCGGTCTTGATCACCTTCCAACTAGGCCACATCCCCGCGTTGTGGTTATGTCGGCTGGGCCAGATTTAGTCGAACCCGGAAAAGATTTAAAAGGCACGGAAGAGTTTGAGACTAATTCTTGGATGCTAACGACTGCAGTTCGTGAAGTTGGCGCAGTTGCCTATCGAGTCCACTCAATTCCAGACGATGAGGCACAGCTTCAAAATCTGATTGAGGATCAACTGGTTCGTGCAGATTTAATAATTATTAGTGGTGAGCGCCATGATGATTCATTTGATCTCATTTCTCGCACACTTTCTAATATGGGCGAAATGATGACAGTTGATATGGCCATCGAAATGAGTGGGCGCCATAACTTCGGTCTGATCGGACCGGATAAAACTCCAGTTGTTACTTTGCCGGGTGACCCGATAGCTTCATATATTTCTTTTGAGCTTTTTGTGCGCCCGATGATTCGAACAATGTTGGGTGCATCAACGATTCATCGTCCCAGCATCAAAGCGAAGTTGGAAAAAGCCATTGAATCTACCGAAGGAGTACGTTCCTATATTCGGGGTGTTTTATCAGAAGATGGAGCGTCAGTGGTTCCGCTAGCAAATCAAGAGGAGCTTTCAACTCTCTCTGATGCCACGGCATTTATTGCAGTTGGCGAAAAAGATACCTATCTTAAGGCCGGCGATAAAGTCACCGTTGTAGTCCTTGAACGTAGATATATTTAATATTTATTATGTCCACCCCATGGCCAGTAGTTATAAAGTCGGCGGGATTGCGTCTACAGGCGCTGAGATTTCGAGATAGAAGTGCATGGAATCAGGTTCGATTTGAGAACCGTGATTGGCTTGCGCCTTGGGAGGCAACAATCCCGATTATTTCTGTAGAAAATGCGATTGATCCCACTCAACTTCCTTCATTTTTTGCCATGGTCCGTGCAATCAATCACGATGCCAGAGCTGGACGGGTATTTTCTTTTGCAATCTGGCATGAACGCAATCTCATTGGGCAGATTTCTCTTGGAGGTGTGATTTATGGGGCTTTGCGGGGCGGGCATATTGGTTATTGGATCGATAAGAACTATGCGAATCGGGGATTTACCACCCAAGCCGTAGAGGCACTAACTAATTTCGCATTTGAACAACTGAGCCTTCATAGAATTGAAATCAATATCCGCCCAGAAAATGCATCATCGCGTCGAGTGGCGGAAAAAGCTGGGTATGTTTTTGAAGGAGAGCGGCCGAGGTATTTGCATATCGGGGGGTCATGGCGAGACCACCTAGTTTTTGTTAAAGAAAATCCTTTAATTAAGTAGGCTCCAAATCCCAAGTTTTGAGCGTGGTTTCCTTTATCTTTGGGCATCATGACTTCCGGACTTATCTATATTGCGATCATCGGTATGTGGGTCGCATATTTTGTGCCCCGTTGGATTCATGACCGCAATGAATTTTCTGGAAAATCAGTTGAACGATTTAAAAGCGCACTACGTGTTGTCGCAAGTTCATCACCAAATGGTGAAACTGGTTCAAGTTCCATACACATTGACTTAGATCGCGAAGCTAAAACTGCTCAACTCTTGTTGCGTCGCAGAATAACTTTTTCTATTCTCTTTCTTTCCTTTATAACAACGATAGTTGGTGGATTTATGAGCACGATGCCATTTGTTTATACATTGGTTCCAACAACAGGAATTTTAATTTATATTGCAAATGTTCGCCGCCAAACAGTCGCCGACAAAATTCAACAACGTCGTATTCAACAACTCCACCGCAGAACATCAGGTGTATCTGCAACTAATTTAGTTGAAGTTGTTACTCCGAAATCTTCTCAAGAACATTGGATTCCTTTGTCAGAACGCGAACTTAAAGGCGTAATTCTTATGCCTAAAGGCACTGCAGCAATTCGCCAAACTTGGGAACCTGCAGAAGTTCCAACACCTGTTTACGTATCTGCCCCTAAAGCAATTATTCCAAAGCGTGTAATTGACTTAACAATTCCTGGAGCATGGAGTGATGAACAAGAGCGTTTGGAACGCGAAGCGTTAGCTGCTGCATCACCATCTCGAGATGAAATTTTCGATCAACAGTTAGCAGATCAAGCGGTTGAAAAACTTAAGCAAGCTCGCGCTGCAAACGAATAGCTAGATCCAAGACGTAAACCACATTCTTTGTAACCAAGCGTCGTAAGTGATTACTTCTCCGGTAAAGATTGGCAAGAAGTAGATAAAGTTCAGGAAAATTACAGTAACAAAGGCTGCAACTAAAGCCTGTGAAACTCCGGGTTTAAGCGAACTATCTAGCAGCAATTTCGCACAATAAACCAGCGCCAGTATCACGAATGGTTCAAAGATCACCGCATAGAAAGTAAAGACCGTTCGCTGTTGAAAAAAGAACCAAGGCAAGTAGCCAGCAATCATTCCTAGAACGATGATATTGAGTGCTGGATCTGTAGCGCGGAGAATGAGTGACTTAATCCAAAAACCAATAACAACTGCAACGGCAATAGTTCCAGCCCACCACAGCAAAGGGGTGCCTAAAGCTAATACTTCTTGCGCGCAGGTATCGCTTCCACAACCCTTGGGTGAGGCATAGAAAAATGATGTTGGCCTTCCCATCACCATCCAGCTCCAAGGGTTGGCTTGGTATGAATGTTTTTGTGTTAGACCAGTATGAAAACTTAACATTTCTGAGTGATAGTGAATCCAGGCAATTAGCGTATTTGAACTCCAATCACGATTCCAACCACGATTACTAATAAACCAGCCTGACCACGTAGTTATGTAGACAAGAATTGGTAGCAACCCATATTGAAAAAACTTTTTAATAGTTGGACGAATCAAAGCTTTACTTGGATGCTCTGAAAAGATTCGATAAAGAGAGACAAAAATTATTGCTATCAGAAAATAGATTGCGCTCCATTTTGTTCCCATGGCAAGACCTAAGGCGATTGCTGCCAACCAATGTCTTTGTTGGTGCCAGAAATACACGGCCAGCAATACAAAGAAAGTTAAAAAAAGATCTAAGAGCGCAGTTCGAGAATGGACTAGCACCAAACCATCGCAAGCCATAAGGAAGGCACCGAGCGACGTTAAAAGTGGTGAATAGAAAAGAATGTGAACTAATCTGGCAAAGAGCAGAATGAGCAACGTTCCAAAGATTGCCGTTGCAAAACGCCAACCAAATTCATTATCGCCAAAGATTTGAATTCCACTTGCTATGAGCCACTTTCCAACTGGTGGGTGAACAATAAACTCTGGTTTATTTCCAGCAACTTCCACGCCGAATTTCAGAAAATCTCGTGCGCCATCTACGTAGTAGACCTCGTCAAAAACAAAGCCTTTAGGCGTAGCTAGATTGCGTAGACGAAGAACAAGGGATGCAATCGCAATAAAGATGGGGGCGATAGCTGCAGTCATGTGTGTAATCGTATGGGCAAATTGGTAGGAAATTACTGGGATGATTGGCACATGGCACTGATATTGGCAGCGACTCCCTTGGGTAACCCAGCCGATGCAAGCGCGCGCCTGAAAACTGCGATTGCCGATGCCACGATTATTGCCGCCGAAGATTCACGTCGCTTTCATCGCCTGTGTTCAGATATTGAAGTGGTCTTTACCGCCCGTGTCCTTTCCTTTTTTGAAGGAAATGAAGATGAACGAACACAAGAGATTTTGGTTCAACTTGAAAATGGCGCAACGGTTTTAGTTGTTTCAGATGCAGGGATGCCAACAATTAGTGATCCAGGCTTTCGCTTAATGCGTGAAGCAATTGCGCGCGGCATAGATGTATCAGTTATTCCAGGTCCAAGCGCAGTCACGATGGCAGTTGCTTTATCAGGGCTACCAACGGATCGATTCTCATTTGAGGGTTTTCCTCCTCGCACATCTGGTGCACGATTGGCTGTTTTTGAAAAACTAAGACATGAAGAGCGAACCATGGTCTTCTTTGAAGCTCCACACCGGTTAGGTGATTCATTATCTGATGCACAAATCGTTTTTGGTTCAAATCGTCGTGGTGCTATATGTCGCGAGATGACTAAACATTATGAAGAAACGATTCGTGGAACTTTAGATGAACTATGCACATGGGCGGATACGCATGAAGTTCTCGGAGAAATAACTTTAGTTTTTGAGGGCGCAGCTACAGACTCAGCGTCATTGACTGCCGAAGATATGGTCTCCCGAGTTCGAGCGTTTGAGCAGGCGGGAATGGATCGAAAGTCCGCAATTGCCTCCGTGGCTACTGAGTTTGGAATTGCTAAGCGTCTGGTTTATGCAGCCGTGGTCGATGCGAATAAGATGAGCAAGTGACTAAGTCCTTTTATTTAACGACGCCGATTTATTACGTCAACGATGCGCCTCACATTGGTCATGCTTACACAACTGTGGCCGGCGATGTTTTGACACGTTGGCACCGTCAAAAAGGCGAATCCGTCTGGTTCTTAACTGGAACTGATGAACATGGTCAAAAAGTCATGCGGACTGCCGAAGAAAATAACACTGCCCCACAAGCTTGGGTAGATCGCTTGGTTCAGCAGGCGTGGAAACCAAATTGGCAAGCGCTCAATATCGCAAACGATGATTTTATTCGTACGACAGAAAAACGTCATACCGAGCGCGTTCAAAAGTTTTTACAATCGCTCAAAGATTCTGGACATATTTATGCCGGAAAATATGAAGGTCCATACTGTGTTGGTTGCGAAGAATTTAAACTGCCCGGAGATTTAATTGAAATTGATGGTAAGAAATGCTGTCCAATTCACAGCAAGCCCATCGAACTTGTAAATGAAAATAACTGGTTCTTTAAGTTATCTGCTTTTACCGATGCTCTCCTGGAGCATTACCGCAACAATCCAGATGCATGCCAGCCTGAAAGTGCGCGTAACGAAGTAGTTTCTTTTCTAGAAGGCGGCGTTTCAGATCTTTCAATCTCACGTTCAACATTTGATTGGGGAATCCCAGTTCCTTGGGATACAGATCAAGTTGTGTACGTCTGGTTTGATGCGTTACTAAATTATGCAACTGCGGTTGGCTTAACTGATGCACCAGATTCTGAAGGTGGCAAGAAGTTTGCACAAACCTGGCCGGCAGATGTTCACTTGGTTGGTAAAGACATTTTGCGTTTTCACGCCGTTATTTGGCCAGCGATGTTGATGGCTGCTGGTTTAGATGTTCCTAAGAAAGTTTTTGCGCACGGATGGCTGCTAGTTGGTGGCGAAAAAATGAGCAAGAGTAAGTTGACAGGAATTGCACCGAAAGACATCACGGATCACTTTGGTGTTGATGCTTTCCGTTATTACTTCTTGCGCGCGATTCCATTTGGTACAGATGGTTCTTTTTCTTGGGAAGACATGAGCGCCAGATATACATCAGAGCTTGCAAATGATTTCGGAAACCTTGCTTCCCGCTCTGCTGCAATGATTGAAAAATACTGCGGGGGAATCTTGCCGGCTAAGAGCAATGATTCAGGGTTGGAAAACGCACTTTCTGACGCTGCGAAGAAGGCCGATGAAGCAATCTGTCAATTGGATTTTCAAGGCGGAATCGTTGCAATTATGGATTTTTGTAAGAAAGTTAATGGCTATGTAACTGAGAAAGAGCCATGGATCCTTGCGAAAGATCCAGCCAACCAGGAAGTTCTTGAAAATGTTTTATACAACACCGCTGAATCACTTCGTGCGTTAGCAGTCTTGCTTAATCCGGTTATGCCGCAGACATGTGAAATTTTGTGGCAGAGCCTTGGTGCACAAAGCTCATTGGGTGATTTGAACGCGCAAAAAGTTAGCGATGTCGCAACGTGGGGCCAGCTAAAACCAGGTTCCACGGTTACCAAGACACCAGTACTTTTCCCTCGCTTAGAAACAAACGCATAGTAACTATGGCTGATCGCCACAATCGCGATATTGACCGCCCGCGAGCACCACTTCCAGAACCGCTTCCAGTTCCAACAGTTGATGCACATGCGCATATGGAAATCATTACTGATACCGAACCAGATTCACCTGAAGTAGCCCAAGTTATAGCCGAAGCAAAGTCCGTAAACATTGACCGAATCGTTCAAGTTGGATATTCCGCGGAGCAGTCGCAGTGGTGCGTTGCAGCTGCAGAAAAATTCAATACTTCAGTATTAGCCGCAGTAGCACTTCATCCCAACGAAGCCCCTGTGGTTGAAAACTTAGAGGCAGATTGGGCGATTATTGAAAAGCTTGCACAACACCCACGTGTTCGTGCCATTGGCGAAACAGGTTTAGATTATTTCCGTACTCCGCCAGAACTACGTGCGCGTCAACAAGAATCTTTTAAGTGGCACATTGAATTAGCCAAGAAAACAAATAAAGCTTTAGTTATTCATGATCGTGATTCTCACGAAGATGTTTTATCAGTTCTTCTAGAAGTTGGTGCGCCTGAAAAAACTATTTTTCACTGCTTTTCAGGTGATTTAGCCATGGCTAAAACCTGCGTAGAACGTGGCTATGTTCTCTCTTTTGCGGGTACTCTCACTTTCAAGAATGCACCTGCTTTGCGTGAAGCAGTAAAAATCGTGCCCATTGATCAATTATTAGTCGAAACGGATTCACCATTTTTAGCTCCAATGCCGCACCGTGGTGCGCTCAATACCCCAGCACAGATTGCAAATATCGTTCGTGCGATGGCAACTGAAAGAAATGCTGATTTAGCCGAACTTGCAACTGCGCTTAGCAATAATGCTGAACGTTTATTTGGTTCTTTTGCTTCATGACACTTCTTGGTGCGGCGCAAATCCGCGAGTTAGCTGCAGCTTTAGATTTAAAACCATCTAAATCGCTAGGCCAAAACTTTGTTATCGATTCAAATGTTTGTACAAAAATTGTGCGTACTGCGGCAGTTGGCCC
>CAINSH010000156.1 GCA_903852955.1 uncultured Actinomycetes bacterium
ATTTCACCAACTAAAGTCCGCATCAATGTTGTTTTACCGGCACCATTTACACCCACGATTCCTATGCGATCGCCTGGCCCAATGTTCCAGTACAGATCGTCAATGAGTTCGTTATCGCCAATCTTTACTTGAAGATGGTGCGCTTCATAAACTGTTTTGCCCAAACGGTTTAATGCAAATTTAAGTAGTTCGCCTTGATCACGTGGTGCCGGTTCGTTGGCAATTAAAACATTTGCGGCATCGACACGAAATTTCGGCTTGGTGGTACGAGCTGGTGCACCACGGCGAAGCCAAGCCAACTCTTTCTTGATTAACATGTTTCGGCGTTGATCCATGACAGATGATTGACGAGCGCGTTCGGCCTTTGCTAAAACAAATGCGCTGTAGCCACCGTCGTATTCTTCAACTTTTCCATCCACAACTTCCCAAGTGCGATCGGTGACTGCATCTAGGAACCAGCGATCATGCGTTACAACAGTTACGGCTAAACCTTTTCGGTTGTTTAAGTATTCAGCCAGCCACGCAACACCTTCGACATCTAGATGGTTAGTTGGTTCGTCAAGCAAAATTAAATCAAGTTCATTAATTAGAAGTTTTGCCAAACCAACTCGTCTGCGTTCGCCACCAGAAAGTTGGCCAAATTTACGGTCAAAAATGTGATCATCAAATGAACCAAATAAACCAGTAAAAACTTCTCGAATATTTGGTTCGCTAGCCCATTCATGTTTTGCAGTATCACCTAATACAACTTCGCCCACTGTGCTTTCCGGATTTGCTGAATCAACTTGAGATAACAGTCCGATTCGTGCTGAGTTTGATTTTGTTACGCGGCCCGAATCAGGTGATTCAACTCCTGCAATAATTTTCATCAAAGTTGATTTTCCTGATCCGTTTCGACCAACAATGCCGATTCGATCGCCTTCGGAAACACCTAATGAGACGCCTACTAATAGCTCTTTAATATCAAAGGCCTTTGAGACCTCTTCGATATTAACAACATTGCGCGCCATGATGGGAGAGCGTACCTTTCCTCTATGAAGGTAACTGACCGCGAATACGCTTTAGCCCTTGATAGTTCTGATCCATTAGCCCACTTCAAATCGCAGTTTGTCGTTTCTGACCCAGATATGTGTTATTTGGATGGAAACTCACTAGGGCGTATTCCAAAAGCAACCATTACCGCAATCAATGACTTTATGGTCAAAGAATGGGGACCTGAAGTTGTAACCGGATGGAGCCATTGGGTGGATGAAGCGCAACCAACTGGAGATTTATTAGGAGCTGCGGCTCTAGGTGCGGGACCAGGACAGGTTTTAGTTTGTGACACAACTTCGGTTAATTTCTACCAACTGTGTTTAGCTGCGATTCATGCACGCCCAGGGCGCAAAACAATTATTACTGATGCAGCAAATTTTCCAACCGATAGATACATTCTAGATGGAATTGCAAAACAATTTGATTTAAAACTTGTAATCATCGATAACGAAGATCCCTCAATTGCTGTTCATGAGCGAATTACAACTGAAGCTCTTGCTCCATATTTAAATGATGACGTAGCACTTGTAACTCTTGAAGTGATTCAATATCGCTCTGGTGCACGAACAGATATCAAGTCAATTACTGATCAGGTTCGGGCAGTTGGTGCTTTAGTTGTTTGGGATGCAAGCCATGCAGTTGGTGCCATTGAACTTAACTTGGATGCAAATGGTGTTGATCTTTGTGTGGGTTGTACCTATAAATATGGGAATTCGGGTCCAGGCTCTCCTGCATGGCTTTATGTAAATAAGCGTGTGCAAAAAGAACTGCAGGTCCCAATTCAAGGTTGGTTTGCCCAAGATGCTCAATTTGAAATGGGGCCAATTTTTGAACGCGCGCAAAACATTCGTGGCTTTCAAATTGCTAGTCCCTCACTCATGGGAATTCGCTGTGTGCAAACGGCTTTCTCGATGATTAAAGATGCAGGTATCGACAAAATTGCGCATAAGGCAGCAGTTGGAACTCAGATGATGATTGATTTGTATGACGCATGGTTAGCGCCTCTGGGGATTGAACTCAACACTTCTCGTGACCCAAAAGAGCGCGGCGGACACATTTCTTTGGTGCATCCAGATGCTGCACAAATATGTGTTGCTTTGCGCCAAATTTCAAATGTTATCCCAGACTATCGAACACCAAATTCAATTCGTTTAGCTATTTCACCACTACCAACTTCATATGTAGAAATTTGGGATGGGTTTGCGCGAATGCGTGAATTAGTGGCTTCTGGTGCGTATAAAACTATTAAAGAAGGCGGTTCACGAGTCACATGAGCGAAAACTTTGATTCAGCATTAACTTACACATCATATTTAGCAGTCGATGAACTTTTGAATTTACAGCGGCCCTTATCGCAAGGCCCCGAGCATGACGAGATGCTCTTTATCATTATTCATCAAACTTATGAACTATGGTTCAAACAAATTCTCCATGAATTTGCGCAAGCTCAGCGCGCTATGGAAAACGGCGATACACATTACTCGTTGGCGATCTTGGGCCGAATTCGAACAATTATGAAAGTCTGTGTTGCTCAGATTGATATTTTAGAAACAATGACGCCTTTGCAGTTCAATGCATTTCGTTCTTACTTATCTTCTTCAAGTGGTTTTCAGTCTGCCCAGTTCCGAAAAGTTGAAGCTGTGCTTGGTCGGCGCGATAATAAAATGGCCGGACATTTGCCACCTGCTATTCAAGCTGAAATTGCTCTCATCACTTCTGCAAACTCTGTTTGGGATTCAGCGCTGGCTTATTTAGCAAAGCGTGGTCATGCGATTCCATTTGATGTTCTAGAGCGAGATCGCACAACGCCTTACGAGGCGAATTTGCGAGTGCAAGATGCGCTGCTTGAAGTTCATCGAAATGATCCAGAAAGTGCTTTGGTTTGTGAACGCCTTGTAGATATTGACGAAGGAATTCAAGAGTGGCGTTATCGTCACGTGAAAATGGTTGAACGCACCATTGGCCATAAAGTCGGAACTGGTGGTTCAAGTGGTGCTGGCTATTTAACTAGCACCTTGTTTAATCCAGTCTTTAAAGATCTTTGGGAGATTCGTTCAAGGTTTTAAGAAGGTAGGCCTTTAATAACTATCGCTTCCAAAGCTTTACGTTCGCGTGGAGCGTTTTCACGTTCAAGCATTCCGCCCTGTAACTGTTCTGCCGGAGCTTGCTTTCCAATTGAAATAGCTACAACTGGAGTAAGCGAAGGGTCGATTCCTAAGTTGGCAATCATCTTTTCTGAATCAAAACCAGTCATTTGATGAGCTACAAAACCCCGATGATGCGTTTCGATAACCATCTGTGAGACGGCTAAACCGCAGTCATATTGAAAAGCCTTATTAACAGATCCGTCCTCACGTGTGTGCACTCCTGCAACCAAAATCAACGCGGCAGAGCGATGTGCCCAACCCTGATTAAAGGAAACTAATGAATCTAGGATTTGATTGAAAACTTCATCTGCGCGAACACCGACAAAAAACCGCCAAGGTTGACCATTGCTGGCCGATGCTGCCCATCGTGCTGCCTCAAGAATTGCAAGTATGTCATCACGCGAAAGCACTGCTGTGGCATCTAAAGATCGTGGTGAACGACGAGTTGCTAATAGTTCATGAATTTCAACTGAAGTTTCTGCTTTCATCATTGCGGCAGTCTAAGTGCAGGCTACAGTTCTCGCATGTCGGGATGGATTCATACCACAGCAAATTGGCTCATTGAAAACAATTTACAAACACCACTTTTTATTTTACTCATTGTGTTTGCTTTTGCCGAGGCTGCAGCGTTCGTTGGCTTCGTACTTCCTGGTGAAACTTCATTACTAATCGGTGGCGTCCTTGCCCACTCACATGTTTGGTCTTTTTGGCTTTTCTTAACCTGCGCAATTATTGGTGCAGTGTCTGGAGATTCTGTCGGGTACGAGGTTGGTAAGCATTTTGGTCCCAGAATTAAAACAACTCAGTTTGGAAAATTTGTTGGAGCAAAGCGTTGGCGTTTAGCTGAGCATATATTTTCTAAATATCATGGTGGTGCGATTTTCTTTGGGCGAGCACAGGCGTTACTTCGCGCCTTAGTCCCTGCCTTGGCTGGCATGCATAACGTCCCTTACCGAACTTTCTTAAAATGGAACGCAGCTGGTGGAATAGTGTTCAGCACTGTTGTCGTTTCTCTCGGCTACCAATTTGCTAGTTCTCTATCTACCCTAGAAAAATACTTGAAATATTGGGCGATTTTCTTTTTAGCGGTAGTTGTTACCTTGATCTTTATCTTAAAAAATAAACTTGAAAAAATGATTGAGGAATAACTCAGACCGAAGAACCATAGGCGGTTTTTGCTATTTTTTCGCGCTTAGCGCGGTACTCCTTTGATCCGCCACTTATCAAGTGCTCAAATCGTGCACCAGATTTAATTAATTCTGCAAGTTCTGTGGGATTTTCAGTTTCAGTAAATACAACTGCATCAGGCTTCGTATTTTGAAAGACTGTGTGTGGTTTAAAAAATCGGTAAATTAATGTCGCACGTCGCAGAAAGAACTGCGAAAGCTGACGCGTTAAATCTTTGACAGTATTTTGTTTCGCAGAACTATGGGTCGCAAATTGGTACAAAATTTTAGCAATCTCTGCGCCACCGCTTGTTTGTGGCAACTCTGCGCATTTTTCCGCTATTCCAGCTCGAGTTTCAGGGTTTTGTAACTGCTTTACTGTTTTTGTAATATCGGCAAGGTCGGCTTGATTTGCTCGCAATGCAAAGCCAAAATCATGACACCAGCGAGCGCGAGTTTCTTGATCATCTGTTCCTCGAATATTTGAAACAAATACTGTCGGAACTTTTGCGGGCAATAGTTCGTGAACACCGTTGTATCCAGTCGCACATATTGCGCCATCAAATGCATGTAGAACTTTGGCTAGCGGGAAGTAGCGGATTGCTCTTACATCTAGACCGGCTGGAACAAGTGAATTGCCAGCTTTATCAATAGGTTCTTTAGTTACTACAACTTGCAAATCTTTCCAGCCAATTAGCCCTTCAAGGGCGGCAGTCATTTTCTGGTTAACATCTAAATCCCCTGTACCCAACTGAACCAATACAGCAGGGCGATTTAAATCTAAATTAAGTTGTTGGCGAGCTTCTTGGCGCGATAAGGCTTGTTCTTCATTGAAAAGCGAAACAGGCGCAGCCGAAATTCCTTCGTGACGTTTAGAAGTTGGACCGTGATCATATTCCCGAGCAAAATCTCCTGGTTCGATTACGGCATCCATCATGGATGTTTGAATTCCTAAGGCAAAGCGCAATAAAGTTTTTTGCCACAACCCACGACGTACCCACACTAAAGTTAATTTTGGTTTAGCACTTCGAGCTGCAACAACTCCCGGATACGGGACAGCACCATCAAAAGACAAAACCTGTGCATCGGTTTCTTCGATTAAAGCTACCAACCGATCCCTCAGATATTGATCCCATTTATCGCGCGACATCCATAAGCGGTCTCGGCCCGGAATGTATTCACATCGAATCCCTAAATATGATGGGATTTCAGATATTCCCCCGGCCATTGAAACAATAATTGGGTTGGCTACATCTTTCAAAGATATTGCGATTGCGGTTGCGCGAACAAGATGACCCATACCAACGCCATTGCTAGTTGCAAGAATAATCGTTGGTTTCGACATGGCACGTAGCCTATCTAGTAGTTACTTTCTGGCCCATATTGAGTAAAGTCAGCGGGGTGTCTAGCCCAGTAATTATTTCAATCCGCGGCCTTACTCGTTCTTTCGGCGATGTTCATGCGGTTACCGGAATTGATTTAGATATTTATGAGGGCGAATTCATAACTTTATTAGGTCCCTCAGGCTCTGGAAAAACTACGGTCTTAAGGATGATTGCCGGGTTTGAAAAGCCTGATGCAGGATCAATTTCACTTTCCGGCAAAGATGTATCGCAACTGCCACCTTATGAGCGTGATGTGAATACAGTATTTCAAGATTATGCGCTTTTCCCGCACATGAATGTTTTAAGCAATATTGAATATGGTCTTCGAGTTAAAGGCGTTGCCAAAGCAGAAAGATTAGAGCGAGCCTCTGAAGCCTTACATCAAGTAAGACTTGAAGGCTACGGTGAGCGCAAGCCATCACAACTTTCTGGTGGGCAACGCCAACGTGTTGCTTTAGCTCGTGCATTGGTAAATAGACCTTCGGTATTGCTACTAGATGAACCGCTTGGCGCATTGGATTTAAAGCTTAGAGAACAGATGCAGATTGAACTCAAAGCCCTACAAAGGGCGGTTGGAATTACTTTTATCTTTGTAACCCACGATCAAGAAGAAGCTTTAACAATGAGTGATCGAATTGCGGTTTTTAATCAGGGAAAAATCGAACAATTGGGAACTCCGCGAGAAATTTATGATTCGCCAAGAAGTTCTTTTGTTTCTGAGTTTGTTGGTCAAACTAATAAAATTCAAATAGAGGGTGAAAAAATAAATATCAGGCCTGAGTACATCACAATTTCAAATACACACATAGAAGATTCTCGCGTAGCTAAAGGCGTCCTAAAGGACATTATTTTTGTCGGTGCAACCACAAGGTATCTAGTTGAAAGTGATTTTGGCTTGATAATTGCTAACAATCCTAAGGAAGCTTTAGTGCTTGGAAGTTCGGTACATCTTTCATGGGACAAAAATAAGGAATTCCTGGTTCGATAAGTTCCAGGATCCATGTTCAACCGCTGAACATGGAAAGTAAAGATGGAGGTACAGATGCAAAAGAAGCGTCTGTTTTCACGAATCGCTGTTGCATCAGTAGCAGCATTAATTCTCGCTGGTTGCAGCTCAGGTAGCGACTCTGCATCCGATAGCGGTGTACCTAAAGTAGACATGATGAAAGAGCTTGGTGCTGGTGAAGGCCAAGTCAATCTAGTTGCGTGGGCAGGTTATGTTGAAAATGGTTCAACTGATCCAAACGTTGACTGGGTAACTGGTTTTGAAAAAGAAACTGGTTGTAAAGTAAATGTAAAGACTGGCGCAACATCAGATGACATGGTCGCATTAATGAAGACCGGTGAATATGACGTTGTTTCTGCATCAGGTGATGCTTCACTTCGCCTGATTTACGGTGGAGACGTTGCTCCAGTTAACACAGACTTAATTCCAAACTATGCAGACATCTTTGATAATCTCAAGATGCAGCAATGGAACTCTGTGGACGGTGTTTCATATGGTGTTCCACACGGACGTGGAGCAAACCTGTTGGCATACCGCACAGATATTGTTAAGCCTGCGCCAACTTCATGGAGTTCAGTTTTCGATGTGAACTCCCCATATAAGGGCAATATCACTGCTTATGACTCACCTATCTATATTGCAGATGCTGCACTTTATTTGATGGAAACACAGCCAGAGCTAGGAATTACATATCCTTACGCTCTAGATCAAACTCAGTTTGATGCAGCTGTAGAAGTTCTAAAGGCTCAGAAGCCACTTATTGGTGAGTACTGGGGTGATTATCTCAAGCATGTTGCTTCACTTAAATCAGGTGGAACAGTGCTTGGAACAACATGGCAAGTAAATATCAACCTTGCAAAGGGTGAAGGCACAAAGGTTGAAGGAATCAAACCTGCTGGAGGTTCTACAGGTTGGTCAGACACTTGGATGATTAGTAGCAAAGCTAAGAATCCAAACTGTGCGTACTTATGGATGAATCACATTGCATCACCTGCAGCAAATGCTGCAGTTGCAGAGTGGTTTGGAGAAGCTCCATCTAACGCAAAGTC
>CAINSH010000157.1 GCA_903852955.1 uncultured Actinomycetes bacterium
GCGATGAACCACTTCGCTGGATTGCTGAAAACGCTGGACTAGAAGGCTACGTAGTAGTTGCAAAAGTTCGTGCCATGAAAGCTAACGAAGGTTTCAACGCTGCAACTGATGTCTATGGCGATCTTGCAAAAGATGGTGTCATCGATCCAGTTAAGGTAACTCGTTCTGCACTTGCAAACGCTGCATCTATCGCTGCAATGTTTATTACAACTGAAGCAGTTGTTTTTGAAAAGCCAGCAGAACAAGCTGCAGCTGATGCTGCCGGTGGACATGGACATTCACATGGTCCAGGCGGACACAGCCACTAATAAGAAGTAAAGAAAAAGCCCCGCAGTTTTAACTGCGGGGCTTTTTGCTTCTCTTAGGAGGAGAATGAAGAAAAACTATGATGCATGTGAAATATCAGGATTAATATCTTTTCCAATAATGGCAAGGCGATCATCTTCTGAAAGACCTCCCCAAATTCCATATGGCTCTTGAACTGCAAGGGCATGTGCTCGGCATGCAGCAATTACTGGACATGTTGCACAGATTGCCTTAGCCGTATTTTCACGGTTACGACGTCGTGGTCCACGCTCTCCATCTGGATGAAAAAACATTTCAGTTGGGAGGTCGCGACAAAGGCCCTGGTATTGCCATTCCCATTCATCGGCAACTGGGCGGGGTAAGCGGGATATTTCAGCCATGACCACACTATACAATCGCTTCGTAAGTTGTTCAAGTGGCAACGCGTCAAATGTTGTTCATCGGCGTGTTTCAGGTGGTGGGATTGCTCACTTCACGCCACGATATGCCCATGGCTAGCACCGAGGAGCTCTTAACCGTCGCCGCGGTCGCGCGTCGGCTGGGCGTAGCCCCCGCAACTTTGCGAACCTGGGATCGCCGATATGGCCTTGGACCTTCTAGCCACGAATCGGGCGAGCACCGTAGGTATTGCCCAGCCGATCTTGCCCGCCTTACTTTGATGCGCAGATTGATCACTTCTGGTGTTTCGCCCAGTGATGCGGCCGAGCAAGCCAAAAAGCACAAAGGAAAAATCACTGTCGAAAATATTGTTGATGATTTTGTTGTTCGAGAAGATTTGGTGAAAGCCTTACATAAAGCTGCAAAAACTTTAGACAAGAACTTTATCGAGGCGGCATTAAGAAAAGATCTAGCAGAAAATGGTGTTGTTAAATCATGGTCTGAAACCATTGTCCCACTTTTGTTTTTAGTTGGGAATGAATGGGAAGCAAGTGGACAAGGTGTTGAAATCGAGCACTTGCTCACCGAAATTCTTAAGCGGATTTTGCGTGAAAGCGTTGATGATATTTCTAAACCAGTAAATGCCCGCCCAGTCCTGCTTGCATCCGTTGGTGAAGAAATGCACTCACTTGCTTTGCATGCCTTAGCTGCGGCACTAGCAGAACGAAAGATTGAAAGTTATTTCTTAGGTCCAAGAACTCCGCTTGAAGCTTTATGCGAAATGATTTCTAGGGCAGCACCTCCGGCAGTTTTTCTGTGGGCTCAACTTCCACAGAACGCCGATCCAAAGTTTTTTACAGATATTCCAACAATTCGCCCGACGCCTAGAATTGTCCTTGGTGGACCGGGTTGGGATGTGGATGAATGTAAAGATGTAGCAATAGTCCATGATTTATCGCAGGCCTGCGCTGAAATTGAGCGTGCAGTAGGGCTCTAAAGCCCCGATAGACTTGCGCCTTCCAATGCACGGGTAGAGGAGGGCACATGAGCGATAACGAGAAAGTCGCAATGCTGGGCCTTACTTATGACGATGTTTTATTACTGCCCGATGCATCTGAAGTTGTCCCATCTGAAGTTGATACATCTACACGCGTTACTCGAAATATCACGATTGCCGTGCCATTGGTTTCTTCGGCAATGGATACGGTTACTGAATCTGCAATGGCAATCGCTATGGCCAAAGCTGGTGGCCTAGGGATAATTCACCGCAATCTTCCGATCGATGAACAAGTTACCCATGTGAAGTTAGTAAAAAACGTGGGTCTTGCAGGTGCGGCAGTTGGTGTCGGCGATGATGGTTTTGCTCGTGCACAAGCTTTGATCGAAGCTGGCGTTGATGTTGTAGTTGTTGACACTGCACACGGTCACCACCGCGCGGTTCTAGATGCGATTTCTCGGATTAAAAAGTTTTCTTCAACAACAGAAATTATCGGCGGAAACATTGCAACCCGAGCAGGTGCCCAAGCCCTCATTAATGCCGGAGCTGATGCGGTTAAAGTCGGAGTTGGTCCTGGTTCAATCTGTACAACTCGCGTGGTTGCAGGTGTTGGAGTTCCGCAAATTACGGCAATCATGGAAGCTGCGAAAGCATGTAACAAAGCTGGTATTCCGTTAATCGCCGATGGTGGATTGCAATATTCAGGTGACATTGTTAAGGCATTAGTTGCCGGAGCAAACGCGGTAATGCTCGGTTCGTTATTGGCAGGATGCGAAGAATCTCCGGGTGAATTAGTTGAAATCAACGGAGTTAAATACAAGGCTTATCGCGGAATGGGTTCACTCGGTGCGATGCAATCACGCGGTGATAAAAAATCGTATTCAAAAGATCGATATATGCAGGACGATGTTTTATCTGAAGACAAACTTGTCCCAGAAGGCATTGAAGGCAAAGTTGCATTCCGTGGATCAGTTGCCGAAGTTGTACATCAATTAATCGGTGGACTTCGTTCAGGTATGGGATATGCCGGAGCACCAGATATCCAAACGCTTCGCCTTGAGGGTCGATTGATTCAAATTACTTCAGCTGGCCTTCAAGAAAGCCACCCTCACGATGTTGCTCACGTGGCCGATGCGCCTAATTATCAGCAGAAAGGCCGCTCATGAACGAGATTGAACTAGCCCCCGGAAAACGAGCCCGTAGCGCTTATTCATTTGATGACATTGCAATTGTGCCAAGCCGACGTACGCGCGATCCTGAAAACGTTTCAACCGCTTGGCAGATTGATGCATATAAGTTTGAACTCCCAATGATGGCAGCGCCAATGGACTCAGTTGTTTCACCTGAGACCGCAATTGAAATTGGGCGTTTAGGTGGTCTCGGTGTTTTAAACCTTGAAGGTTTATGGACGCGTTATGAAGATCCTCGAATTCCACTCGGCGAAATTGCATCTATGCCAGATAAGAATGCAACTAAGCGCATGCAAGAGATTTATGCGCAACCAATTAAGCCAGAATTAATTAAGGCGCGCATCTCACAGATTCGTGATGCTGGTGTAACGGTTGCCGCATCACTTTCACCAGCTCGCACCGCAGAATTACACAAAGCAGTGATCGATGCAGGTGTTGACATATTTGTTATTCGCGGAACAACGGTAAGTGCCGAGCACGTTGCCGCCGAAACCGAAGCGCTTAATTTAAAGAAATTTATTTACGAATTAGATGTTCCTGTTATTGTTGGTGGAGTAGCAACGGCAACTGCCGCCCTTCACTTAATGCGCGCTGGTGCCGCCGGAGTCCTTGTTGGCTTTGGTGGCGGTGCAACACATACAACTCGTAAAGTCTTAGGTATCGAAGTTCCTATGGCATCTGCAGTTGCCGAAGTTGCATCGGCCCGCCGAGAATATTTAGATGAATCTGGTGGGCGCTATGTTCACGTTATCGCCGATGGCGCAGTAGGTCGCAGCGGAGATATTGCAAAAGCAATTGCATGCGGTGCAGATGCAGTAATGATGGGATCGCCTTTAGCTAAAGCAACACAAGCACCAGGCCTTGGTTGGCACTGGGGATCAGAAGCTCATCACCAGGTTCTGCCTCGCGGCGAAAGAGTTGCAGTCGGAACTGTTGGAACTTTAGAAGAAATTCTTACTGGGCCTTCACACACATCTGACGGGTCAATGAATTTATTTGGTGCTCTACGCCGCGCAATGGCAACTTGTGGCTACTCCGATGTTAAAGAGTTCCAGCGCGTAGAGGTCCTTATTCACCGTGCCTAATGATCGCGGCGTACTTGTAGTCGATTTCGGGGCGCAGTATGCCCAGTTGATTGCACGTCGAGTGCGTGAGGCCAATGTTTACAGCGAAATTGTTCCATCAACTATTACTGCTGCTGAAGTAAAAACTAAAAACCCATCCGCAATTATTTTATCTGGTGGCCCCTCAAGTGTTTATGCCGACAATGCACCGGTAATTGATGCAGCAATTCTGACTCTTGGAATTCCTGTATTTGGAATTTGTTATGGATTTCAAGCAATGGCTGCAGCCCTGGGTGGAGTAGTTAGCCAAACAGGAAAATCAGAGTTTGGTCGCACAGATTTAACGGCGCAAACTCAATCCAAATTGTTTTCGGGATTACCTGAAGTTCAAAAAACTTGGATGTCACATGGTGATGCGGTCACCCAAGCGCCGCCTGGTTTTAGTGTCTGCGCCCAGACCGCTGACACCCCAATTGCCGCTTTTGAAGATGCAACTGGAACGTTAGCAGGTGTGCAATTTCATCCAGAAGTTCTTCATAGTCAATATGGTCAAGCGATTTTACAAAACTGGTTAGTTAATATCGCAATGTGTGATCCAACGTGGACAACTGCAAATATTGCAGAAACTGAAATTACTAAAGCTAAGCAAGTGATTGGTTCAAAGCGCGTTATTTGTGGACTTTCTGGCGGGGTTGATTCTGCAGTTGCCGCTGCAATTATTCAACGCGCAGTTGGCAAACAATTAACCTGTGTTTTTGTCGATCACGGACTTTTACGTAAAGGTGAGGCCGAACAAGTCGAACGCGATTTTGTTGCTTCAACTGGAGTTCAGCTAGTTGTTATTGATGCCAAGAAGCAGTTCTTGGATGCGCTCAAAGGGGTTACAGAGCCTGAAGAAAAGCGAAAAATTATTGGCCGTGAATTTATACGTTCATTTGAAAGCGCAGCACGCGATATTGCCGCTGGGGGAGATGTTGAATTCTTAGTGCAGGGCACGTTGTATCCAGATGTAGTCGAATCAGGCGGTGGCACCGGCACTGCAAATATTAAGTCGCACCACAACGTTGGTGGACTTCCAGATGATTTGAAGTTCACATTAATTGAACCTCTTCGAACTTTGTTTAAAGATGAAGTCCGCCAGGTTGGAATTGAACTCGGACTTCCTTCAGAAATCGTCTGGCGACAACCTTTTCCTGGTCCAGGGCTTGGAATCCGAATCATTGGTGAAGTAACACAGGAGCGCCTAGATATTTTGCGAGAAGCCGATGCAATTGCCCGCTTTGAATTAAAGGCTGCCGGCCTTGATCGCGATATTTGGCAATGCCCCGTTGTTTTGCTTGCCGATGTTAGAAGCGTTGGGGTTCAAGGAGATGGCCGAACTTATGGACACCCAATTGTCTTGCGGCCAGTTTCGAGTGAAGATGCAATGACTGCAGATTGGTCACGTGTGCCTTATGAGGTTCTCGAAAAGATTTCAACTCGAATTACTAACGAAGTCCGTGAAGTAAATCGTGTAGTTTTAGATGTAACAAGTAAACCACCGGGAACGATTGAATGGGAATAAGCGTGAAGAAATTAACAATAGCTGTATCAGTTGCTCTTTTAACTCTTTTTATAGTTGCACCAGTTCAAGCTGCAGCTAAACCAATTTCGGTTCCGGGCTGCTCGAAACCTACAGCCAAAGCACATACGCCAGCTACGGTCAAAGAGCCGATGACTATTGCTAAATCGCTTCCTAAGACAATGACAATTGAAACTAATTGCGGGCAAATTGTTATTTCAATGCTGACAACAAAAGCGCCTCTAACAATTACAAAAATGTCTGCACTAGCAAAAGCAAAATATTTTGATTTAACGTACTGTCACAGACTCACGACTGAAGGTCTATTTGTTTTACAATGCGGAGATCCAAGTGCAACTGGTTCTGGAAATCCAACGGGTTGGAAGGGCTATAAGGAAGAAAACCTTCCTGAATATAAAGCTAATAACTATCCAGCGGGCACAGTTGCAATGGCTAATGCCGGGAAAGGCACTAACGGAAGCCAATTTTTCCTAGTCTACAAAGACACTCAATTAGGCTCTGATTACACGATCTGGGGCAAGATAACTAAGGGTCTTGATTTACTTAACAAAGTAGGCGTGGTTGGTGCATACAAAATCAATGGCACTGACAACAAGCCGTATTACACCAACGATGGATTCCCAATTCAGCCAATTGAAATGCGAAAAGTTAGCGTTAAATGATTAATTTGTATTAACAATTTTAAACGCTTCAGCAATTCGACCTTCAGGCAAACCGCCGATACCAGCATTTCGTTGACCCCATTCGCGGACCATGGTTTCAAGCTCTTTGTTGTGTGCTGTTTGTGATGCGTGGGCATGCAGAGCCTTAATCTTTAAATCAAAAGTGTCAGTGATATCTACAAAGTGATCAGGCTGTGAAAATCCGCTCATCCAAACTTCTTTAACACGCCATGGCTGCAGACCTTCTTTTTCCATCAAATCGGTAAAAGCAAAAGGATTTCGCGCATCAGGGTAGACCGCTTGAATTGATGCCTCACCAGCAGCTAAGTGATCAGGATGGCTTGCACCGATGCGATCCCAGTTTCTTTCCGGACTTTGGCACACCATTCGATCAGGTTGCGATTTACGAATCTGTCGTACTAAATCTTTTCGCAGACCAAGTGTTGGCTCTAAGTGGCCATCTACGTAGTTCAAGAAAGTTATGTCAGTAACACCAATTGCTTCTCCGGCCGCGCGTTGTTCACGTTGGCGAATTGCAGGCATTTCTTCTTTAGTAAATCCAGATTCTTCTCCGCCCTGATCACCATTAGTGCAAAAGACATACGAAACATGAATGCCTTTTTTTACCCATTGGGCAATTGTTCCTGATGCGCCGAAATCGGAATCATCTGGGTGGGCACTTATGACCAAGACTCGCTTGATCTCACTATCGGCAATCGGTTCCATGTCGGTAAGCCTAATAGACTCACCACTATGACGAGTACTGATCCGCTGCTAGCCGGACTCAATCCCCAGCAGGCAGAGGCTGTTACTCATTCTGGCGGTCCTTTATTAGTTGTTGCTGGTGCGGGTTCTGGTAAAACTCGAGTTTTGACGCGGCGAATTGCTTATTTAATGTCTCGCCGAAATGTTGCCCCATATCAAATATTGGCAATTACTTTTACAAATAAAGCCGCTGGCGAAATGAAAGAACGTGTTGGCGAATTAGTCGGTCCAATTGCGAAATCAATGTGGGTTTCAACTTTTCACTCAGCTTGTGTTCGAATTTTGCGTCAAGAGGCAGTTCGATTAGGTTACAGCAACTCTTTTTCAATTTACGATTCAGCAGATTCACTACGACTCATCACAATAGTTGCCAAAGAACTCAACTTAGATGCCAAGCGATATCCGGCACGCCAATTTCAATCCATGATTTCAAATGCAAAGAATGAACTTCTTGGACCACAAGATTATGTAAATGCTGCCAGCAATCAATTTGAACAAGTGGTCGCCGATGTTTACTCCGTGTATCAACAGCGATTACAGCGTGCAAATGCTATGGATTTTGATGATTTGATCTTAAAGACTGTTGAAGTTCTCCAGCGTTTTCCCGAAGCCAAAGCCCGTTTTAGATCGCGCTTTCGTCATGTATTAGTCGATGAGTATCAAGATACAAATCATGCTCAATATATTTTGGTTAAAGAGTTAGTCGGGACCGAAACCGAGGGCATGGCATCTGCCGAATTATGCGTAGTTGGTGATGCCGATCAAAGTATTTATGGCTTTCGCGGAGCAACAATTCGCAATATCTTGCAGTTTGAACTTGATTACCCAAATGCAACAACTGTCTTGCTCGAACAAAACTATAGATCTACCCAAAATATTCTAAACGCAGCCAATGCAGTCATTACTCGCAATGAAAGCCGCAAAGAGAAGAACCTTTGGTCTGATGCCGGTTCTGGTGCACCACTTGTTGGATATGTTGCTGAAAGCGAACATGATGAAGCGATTTTTATCGCCGATGAAATTAGGCAGTTACAAAAAGAATCCAAATCACAACCCGGGGACACCGCCATTTTCTATCGAACCAATGCCCAATCTCGCGTTTTTGAAGAAGTTTTCATGCGAAACGCCCTGCCTTACAAAGTAGTTGGTGGTCTTCGTTTCTACGAACGTCGCGAAGTAAAGGATCTACTTGCCTACCTGCGTGTACTTGCAAATCTTGAGGATGAAATATCACTTCGTCGAATTATCAATATTCCAAAAAGGGGTATCGGTGACACCTCACTGGACTACGTAGATGCTTTTGCTAAAACCCATTCACTTTCTTTCTGGCAAGGACTATTACGCTGTAATGAAGCTCCAGGCTTACCGACACGTGCGGCGCAATCCATTAATGAATTTACGGCAATGATCAGCGCCCTCAATGTTTTAGTGGAAGCAAAAACTAGACCTTCAGTAATTGTCGAAGCAGCCCTGGAGCAATCAGGTTTACTAAAGGAACTAGCAGATAGTACGGACCCACAAGATGAAGTCCGTGTAGAAAACCTTAAAGAACTTGTTGCAGTGTCGATGGAGTATGAAGAGCGACCTTTTGAAGATTTAGGTGAAGATGAAGAAATTTCATTGGCCGGATTTCTGGAGAAAGTCTCTCTGGTTGCAGATGCTGATGAAATTCCAGAAGGCGAAGATCATGGCGGCGTCGTAACGATGATGACGCTTCACACAGCAAAAGGTCTTGAGTTTCCAACGGTGTTTTTAACTGGGATGGAAGATGGAATTTTCCCGCACTCTCGCACGCTCGGTGAAAAAGATGAAATTGAAGAAGAACGCAGACTTGCTTATGTCGGTTTAACTCGTGCACGCCAACGTTTATATATTTCGCGTGCCGAATATCGATCTACATGGGGAGCGCCTAATTACAATCCACCGTCACGTTTTCTGGATGAGATTCCAGAAGATGTGATCGAATGGCGCAACCAAAGCTCTACATCTCTATCTCCATCACTTGTCCGAAAATCGCGAACTGCAACTGCGCCACCTCCACGTGCAACTGGAAAGAAGATTTCTGGAGTAACGCTTTCTATTGGTGAGCGTGTGTCACATGACACATTTGGTTTGGGCACCGTTGTGGCAGTTGCAGGCGAAGGGGATAAGGCCGAAGCCACAATTAATTTTGGCCAGTATGGCGAGAAGCGATTACTGCTGCGCTATGCACCCGTTGAGAAGCTCTAGGATTAAGCCCTAATTACGATGTGGAGCGATACGTGGATCTATTTGAATATCAAGCTCGCGATATCTTTGAAAAGCATGGGGTACCTGTTTTAGCTGCGGCAATTGCAACAACTGCCGACGAAGCAGAAGCTGCAGCAACAAAGATTGGTGGCAAAGTAGTTGTAAAGGCCCAAGTAAAAGTTGGAGGCCGTGGAAAAGCAGGCGGAGTAAAACTTGCCGAAAATCCAGCTGATGCTCGTGAAAAAGCCGGCGCAATACTTGGAATGGATATTAAAGGCCACGAAGTTCGCACTGTGATGATTGCAGCAGCGGCTCCAATCGAAGCTGAATACTACTTAGCGATTTTGCTAGATCGTTCAAACCGTACATTTTTAGTTATGGCATCGGTTTCTGGCGGTATGGATATTGAGGAAGTTGCACATACTGCGCCTGAAAAACTTGCAAAAGTTCCAGTATCTGCCGTTGATGGAATTAGCCCAACAAAAGCTGCCGAGATTATTAAGGCTGCAAATTTTCCGGCAGAGGTTGCCGATCAAGTTGCACATGTGCTGGTTAAATTATGGGAAGTTTTCCAATCAGAAGATGCCACTTTGGTTGAAGTAAATCCATTGGTTAAGACCAAGGATGGCAAAGTTATTGCACTCGATGGCAAAGTCACTCTTGATGACAATGCCGATTTTCGTCAACCTGATCATGAGGCATTAATTGACCAAGCTGCAGAAAATCCACTCGAGGCTGCAGCGAAAGAAAAAGGTCTTAACTACGTAAAACTTGATGGCGAAGTTGGAATCATTGGAAATGGTGCCGGTCTTGTAATGAGCACACTTGATGTTGTGGCTTATGCCGGAGAAAAACATGGTGGAGTTCGCCCTGCTAACTTCCTAGACATCGGCGGCGGCGCATCTGCACAAGTTATGGCCGATGGTCTCTCAATTATTCTTGGCGATAAAGATGTAAAAAGTGTTTTTGTAAATGTGTTTGGTGGAATCACAGCATGCGACGCAGTTGCAACTGGAATCGTCCAAGCCCTTGAATTACTTGGCTCAAAAGCTACAAAGCCAATTGTTGTGCGCCTTGATGGCAACAACGTTGTTGAAGGTCGAGCAATCTTGGATAAAGCGGCACACCCACTAGTACAGCAGCTCGACACTATGGATGGAGCAGCTAATCGCGCTGCAGAATTGGCGGCCAAATAAATGTCTATCTTCCTAAATGAAAATACAAAAGTTATTGTTCAAGGAATGACAGGTTCTGAGGGAACCAAGCACACTCGCCGCATGTTGGCATCGGGCACAAAAATCGTTGGTGGAGTAACTCCTGGTAAAGGCGGACAGGTTGTAGATATAGATGGTCACCAACTTCCTGTGTTTAACACCGTTGCCGAAGCAATGAGTGCAACAGGTGCAAATGCATCAGTTGTTTTTGTTCCACCTAAGTTTGCAAAAGCTGCCGTCATTGATGCAATTGATGCAGCTATGCCGCTAGTAGTAGTAATTACTGAAGGCATACCAGTTCATGACTCTGCAAGTTTTTATGCATATTCATTAACCAAAGGAACAACTCGCATTGTTGGGCCAAACTGCCCAGGTTTAATTAGTCCAGGAAAATCAAATATCGGCATTATTCCGGCAGATATCACTGGGGCAGGACCAATTGGTTTAGTTTCAAAATCAGGAACTCTTACTTACCAAATGATGTATGAACTTCGCGACATTGGATTTAGTACTGCAGTTGGTATTGGCGGAGATCCAGTAATTGGCACAACGCATATTGACTGTCTTAAAGCTTTTCAAGATGATCCTGAAACAACTGCAATTGTAATGATTGGAGAAATCGGTGGCGATGCTGAAGAGCGTGCCGCAGCTTTTATTGCAGAGTATGTAACTAAGCCAGTAGTTGGATACGTTGCCGGATTCACTGCGCCAGAGGGAAAAACTATGGGACATGCTGGTGCAATTGTTTCTGGTTCATCAGGAACTGCGCAGGCTAAAAAAGATGCACTTGAAGCTGCAGGGGTGAAAGTTGGTCAAACTCCAAGTGAAACCGCGCGTTTGCTGCGCGCGATTCTAGGCCGCTAAAACATGTTCGGGCGCGTACTTGGAACCACATTGGCCCAAGTCGTGCGCAGTATCGCGCTTATTTTGCTACCAATTTCATTTGTAGCTCTTATTGCGTGGGCTACAGCTGGAAGCACCACTGGAAACACGGGAGTCCCACTACGAGCCGCATTATGGATTTGGCTCGGCGCCCATCACGTACCTTTTAATTTATCGCTACCTCCAGCAAATACACCCGCGCTTTTGTCGTACTTACCGATCGGTGCGGTTATTTTTCCAGTGCTTGCGATTAGAAATGCAATGACAAGAATTGTTGATCGACTAGATCATGACAGTTCATTGATATCACTTGCTCGCATTCTCTTTGCGGTTCA
This sequence comes from uncultured Actinomycetes bacterium, assembly GCA_903852955.1. Lineage (GTDB taxonomy): Bacteria > Actinomycetota > Actinomycetes > Nanopelagicales > Nanopelagicaceae > Planktophila. Next base: position 11,605 of record CAINSH010000157.1, read on the forward strand.
ATACACAATTGCCGCAATGCTTTTATCCTATTTTTCAGCCACACCTGCAATAAAGCCAGTTTGGTATATGGCGCCAATTTTCATTCTACCTTTGGTTTTAATTACTTCAGCTACTGTCGGCCGTCGCCTTATTTTTGGTCAAGCCGTACTATATGGATCACGAGCTATCGCACTCTTGCTTGGCATTGCCTCAATAGTTTTAGGTATTTCGATTCTTACTCACTTTCATACGGTCAAGTCGCTCACTGTTGTTTTACAACCGGGCATTTTTGGTGGTCTTTTATTGTTACTGCTAAATATTCTTTATATTCCAAATGCCGTGGTCGCGGTTTTGGGGTATTTTTCTGGAACAGGTTTTGCAGTTGGTGCTGACACACTTGTAGCTCCTTGGGATTTTCAATTGAATGCAATCCCAGCTTTCCCATTATTGGGGGCTTTGCCGACAGAGAAATTCTCAATAGCTTTATTTGGAATTCTGATAGTCGTTCTTACCGGGGTGCTGATAGTTAATTGGACAGTTGCACTTAGTACAAGAATTCTTGTCCAGTCACTCGTGTTTTCAACGCTGATTTTATTTGTAATTGCATATGCCGGAAGTGGATCATTATTTTCTGAAGCAATGTCTACAGTTGGTGTTTCTGTCTGGAAATTCCCGTTGTCAATCGCGGCCGAACTAGGACTAGGTGCTGTTTTGGGGCTATTTCTCCCACGTCTTGGAAGACGGCGATGACTCATCGCGTAGTAATTTTGGCATCTGGTTCAGGAACTTTGGCACAGGCGATTATTGATGCTACTGAACTAGATATTGAAATAGTTGCAGTGATAAGTGATGTTAGTTCGGCTCAGGTATTAGCGCGAGCCAGTACATCTGGAATCCAAAGCAAAGTAATTGAAGTTGGCGCTTCTCGCCAAACATGGAACAAGCAAATCTTTGATGCGGTGGCCCAATACAAAGCAGATTTAGTTGTAAGCGCAGGATTCAAGCGAATCTTGCCAACTGAATTTGTGAATAGGTTTCCAACAATCAATTGCCATCCAGCGCTGCTTCCTGATTTTCCGGGTGCGCATGCAGTTCGTGATGCACTTGCTGCAGGCGTGCAAGTTACGGGGACAACGGTTCATTGGGTTGATGACGGAGTTGATACAGGGCCGATCATCACCCAGATGCAGGTCCCGGTTCTGCCGGGCGATGATGAAGCAACCCTTCATGAGAGAATTAAGAAAGTTGAACGCGGTCTCATTGTTGCGACCATCGCCCTGATACTTCCAACTTTGGAGCGCAATGTCTGAACGTAAGAAAATTCGCAGAGCACTGCTCAGTGTTTACGACAAAGACCGTTTGTTAGAAATTGGCGCAGCTCTTAGTAGTGCTGGCGTAGAAATACTCTCCACGGGATCAACTGCCAAGAATCTTCAAGCTGCAGGAATTGCAGTAACCGAAGTAAGTCAATACACAGGTTTTCCCGAAATTATGGGGGGACGCGTTAAGACCTTGCACCCCCGTGTGCACTCTGGAATTCTGGCGGATCAAAATAACCCTGAACATTTAGATGCAATTAAAGAATTAGATATTGAACCATTTGATTTAGTAGTAATTAACCTTTACCCGTTTGCAGCAACTATCGCTACAGGTGCTGATTTTGCTGAATGCATCGAACAAATTGATATCGGTGGCCCATCGATGTTACGCGGAGCAGCCAAAAACCATAGCTCAGTCGCCGTTATTTGCCAGACATCTCAATATGACCAACTGCTTGCATCGGTTAAAGCTGGGGGTTTTACCTTTGATGAACGCCGCCAATTAGCCCTTGAAACCTTTAGAACAACTGCCGAATACGATTTAACAATTGCTAACTGGTTAGGCAGCGACGAAAAACTTCCAGAATGGTTCGGTCGCATCTGGCACCGCGAAAATACTTTACGATATGGTGAAAACCCACATCAAAATGCGGCGATTTATTCCGGCGGACCTGTTGGCATTGTTAACGCGGTTCAGCTTCACGGTAAAGAGATGTCTTTTAATAACTATACCGATGCCGAATCTGCCTGGCGGGCAGTCTTAGATCACCGTGATCCTGCGGTAGCAATCATGAAGCATGCAAATCCCTGCGGAATAGCAGTGTGCGCACTTGGTGTTGCAGTTGCATATCAGCACGCACATGAATGTGATCCAATTTCTGCATTTGGTGGAGTCGTTGCGGCTAACAGAAAAGTAGATCTAGCGATGGCAACACCACTTTCTGAGGTGTTTACTGAAGTATTAATCGCACCTGATTATGATGAGGATGCGCTTGAAATTTTAAAGAAAAAAGCGAATATCAGAATTCTTAAATGTGAAGTCCCAACAATTACAGATGTGGAACTACGCCCAGTATCTGGTGGTATTTTGCTACAAGAAGCTGATTTGATTAATGCACCAGGAGATTCTCCAGAAAATTGGCAACAAGTTTCTGGTGGTCAAGTTGATATGCAGACTATGAAAGATCTTGAGTTTGCTTGGCGAAGTGTTCGAAGTGTTAAGAGCAACGCGATTTTATTGGCGAAAAATACTGCATCAGTAGGAATTGGAATGGGCCAGGTCAACCGCGTTGATTCGGCTCGGTTAGCAGTTGCGCGCGCAGGTGATCGTGTAAAAGGCAGCGTTGCAGCAAGTGATGCATTTTTTCCTTTTGCAGATGGTCTTTCGATATTGCTTGATGCAGGTGTGGTTGCAATAGTGCAACCAGGTGGAAGCGTTCGCGATGAAGAAGTCATTGCAGCAGCTAAATCAGCTGGTATTGCGATGTTCTTCACAGGTGTACGTCACTTCTCTCACGCCTAAAGGGCGATTAGGATGAGCGCCATGAGCGCACAAATTCTGGATGGAAAAGCATTAGCTGCAACAATCAAAGGCCAACTAGCAATTCGAACTGCCGAGTTAAAAACGCGTGGAATCACACCAGGTCTTGGCACGGTTCTTGTGGGTGATGATCCAGGGTCGCATTCATATGTTGGGGGCAAGCATCGCGACTGTCACGAGATTGGCATTAACTCAATTCGAGTCGATCTACCAGAGAGTGCAAGTGAAGCCGATGTATTGGCAGCAATTAAGGATTTAAATGCTTCGCCTGAATGCACTGGATACATTGTTCAACTTCCACTTCCAAAAGGAATTAACACTCAGCGCGTACTAGAAGCAATTGACCCAGCAAAGGATGCAGATGGTTTGCACCCCATGAACTTAGGCCGTTTGGTTTCTGGCTATGACGCACCATTGCCATGTACACCTCATGGAATTGTTGAGCTTTTAACGCATTATGGAATTAGTACAAAGGGCGCCGAAGTTACTGTCATTGGTCGAGGCTTAACTGTTGGTCGACCACTAGGTTTGTTACTAACTCGTAAGCAAGAAAATGCGACGGTAACTTTGACACATACGGGTACAAAAGATTTAACTGCTCACACAAAAAATGCAGATATAATTGTTGCAGCAATTGGACAAGCACATTTCTTAAAAGCAGACATGATTAAACCTGGCGCAGTTGTCATCGATGTTGGAATTTCGCGCACGGATAAAGGTTTACTTGGCGATGTCGATCCCTCTGTAATGGAAATTGCATCATGGGTTGCGCCAATGCCTGGTGGAGTAGGTCCAATGACGCGTGCGATGCTAGTAAAGAATGTCGTTGATGCATGCGGATAAATAACCGTCTATTAACGATAGTTAGCAATGTGGCAATCCTTATTGGAGTTACATTAGGCATTTTTGGCATTGTGCGAGGTGGGTCACTTTTTCTCGCGGTAGGTACTGCCGGCATTGCAATGAAAGCCCGTCATCAACGTAAATTCGAACTCTACTTTCCACTCGTAATAGCGATAGCCCTGTTTGCTCTGGCAATAGCCCTTCCTCGCGGACGGTAGAGTTCGGGCAGTGCCTTAAACGGGCAGAATGAGCTAAAGGAGTACGCCATGGGCGGAAAAGTCACAGTAGTCGGTGCAGGTTTTTACGGTTCAACAACTGCGCTTCGCTTAGCTGAATACAACATCTTCGAAACAGTTGTACTAACTGACATCCTTGAAGGTAAGCCCGAAGGTTTAGCCCTGGATATGAATCAGTCACGTTCAATCGAAGGCTTTGAAACCAAGATCATTGGCGCAACGACCACATCAGAAGGTGCTGGTTATGAAGCAACTGCAAACTCAGATGTAGTCGTTATTACTGCAGGTCTTCCACGTAAACCTGGCATGAGCCGAATGGATTTGATTGGTGTTAACGCAGGAATCGTTCGTGGAGTTGCAGAAAATATCGCCAAGCATTCACCGAACGCAGTAATAATCGTGGTTTCTAATCCACTTGATGAAATGACGGCGCTGACACAGATTGCCACAAATTTTCCTAAGAATCGCGTAATGGGACAAGCAGGAATGCTTGATACTGCCCGCTTTACTAACTTTGTTGCAGAAAAGCTCGGTGTAAAAGTTGGTGCAGTTAAGACTCTGACGCTTGGTTCACACGGCGACACAATGGTTCCAGTCCCTAGCCGCTGTACTGTTGACGGCAAAGCGTTAAGCGAACTGTTATCACAAACCGAAATCGATGAATTAGTCGATCGTACCCGCAACGGTGGCGCAGAAGTTGTTGCACTGCTTAAAACTGGATCAGCTTATTACGCACCATCGGCTGCAGCAGCTCGAATGGCAAAAGCAGTTATCGAAGATTCAGGCGCTGTTATGCCGGTATGTGCGTGGGTTGATGGCGAATATGGAATCTCTGGGGTTTATCTTGGAGTCGAAGCGCAAATCGGTCGCGAAGGAATTAAAAAAATTGTTGAAAGCAAGTTAACTGATTCAGAAGTTGATGCACTTAAGCAAGCAGCTGAAGCAGTTCGCGCTAAACAAGCAGACGTACAAACACTCTAAAAGGAGCGCAATACATGGCCAAGATCAAAGTAGAAGGAACCGTTGTTGAACTAGATGGTGACGAGATGACTCGCATTATGTGGCAGTTCATCAAAGACTCACTCATCCTTCCTTATTTAGATGTAAATCTTGAGTATTACGACCTTGGTATGGAAAATCGCGATGCTACAGATGACCAAGTAACAATTGATTCTGCACATGCAATCCAAAAACATGGTGTGGGTATTAAGTGCGCAACAATCACTCCGGACGAAGCCCGTGTTGAAGAATTTGGCTTAAAAAAGATGTGGAAGTCTCCAAATGGAACTGTCCGTAACATCTTGGGTGGCGTAATTTTCCGCGAACCAATCATCATCAGCAATGTTCCTCGTTTGGTTCCTCATTGGACCAAGCCAATTGTTATTGGTCGCCATGCATTCGGAGATCAATACAAGGCCACAGATTTCAAAGTACCTGGCCCGGGAAAACTCACACTCACTTTTGTTCCTGAAGATGGTTCAGCGCCAACTGAGTACAACGTTTTTGACTTTAAATCTTCAGGTGTAGCAATGGGTATGTACAACGTTGATGATTCAATTCGCGACTTTGCTCATGCTTCGCTCAACTACGGCTTACTGCGCAAGTATCCAGTCTATCTTTCAACTAAGAACACAATTTTGAAAGCGTATGACGGTCGCTTCAAGGATATTTTTGAAGAAATCTATCAGGCAGAGTTTAAAGAAAAGTTTGAAGCTGCAGGAATTTGGTACGAACACCGCCTGATCGATGACATGGTCGCAATGTCATTGCGTATGGAAGGTGGATACGTATGGGCATGTAAGAACTACGACGGAGATGTTCAGTCAGATACCGTTGCACAAGGCTATGGTTCACTTGGTTTAATGACGTCAGTCTTAATGACGCCAGATGGAAAAATCGTTGAATCTGAAGCGGCTCATGGCACCGTTACCCGCCACTACCGCGATCACCAAAAGGGTAAAGAAACTTCAACCAATCCGATTGCATCTATTTTTGCGTGGACTCGCGGTCTTGCACACCGAGCAAAGCTTGATAACAACAAAGAATTAGCCACTTTCTGCGACACACTTGAGCGTGTCTGTATCGAGACTGTCGAGCAAGGAAAAATGACTAAGGATCTATCACTTTTGATTTCAAAAGATGCGCCTTATCAAACGACTCAGCAGTTCCTTAACTCAATCGATGAAAATCTTAAGAAAGCTATGGCTTAAACTCTTACACATGAATCACAACAAAGGCGTTTTGGCCCTTGTCGGTTCAGGAGAATATTTGCCTGTAATGCAGGAGTTCGAAACCGGACTCCTGCATTCTGCATTTGAACGTGGAAAGAAAAACACTTACATTCAAATTCCTACTGGATCCTCAGGTGAAGGCGAGGATCGCCGCAGTTATTGGAAACGTCGAGGTCAAGAACAATCGGACAGAATTGGAAGCGAGTGCATTTACTTACCAATTCATGAGCGAGAAGATGCATTTAACCCAGAATTTATCGAAGCAATTTCAGATGCAGGGCTTATCTATTTCTCCGGTGGTGACCCGCACCGAATCGTAGACATTTTTAAAGATTCACCGCTGTGGGATGGCATTGTTAATCAATGGGATAGCGGTTCATCTCTGGCTGGATGTTCTGCCGGCGCTATGGCTTTTGGTGGAACTATTATGGGAATTCGAAAGACATCACATAGTGATGGATTAAATCTATTGCCAGATATTGAAGTAATTCCACACTACGACAAAATGCTTGGCTGGTTACCAGATCGTGTGGCTTCCTTCATCGCGCGCATCGGTGCGGAGTCCACGTTAATTGGAATCGATGAAAACACCGCGCTAATAAGCGATGGCACCTGGAGAGTTGTAGGCGCTGGCAAAGTTCACATTTTGCGTGGGGCGTTAGAAATAGCTTAAAACGTGCTCACTATATGAGGGCTACTACTCTTACTTTTCATTGCTTGCTGGCTAAGCCAGGTCTACTTTCAATCCAACATTGCGTGCGCCGTTGCGCGCTTAAACGTTGGAGGAAATATGACTGATTTCATTGCTCCGGGACAACCCGGAAGCAAAGTTAACTACGCAGCACGGTATGACCATTGGATTAATGGTGAGTATGTGAAACCAGATTCAGGACAATATTTTGAAAACGTAACTCCAGTTACTGGAAAAGTTTTCTGCGAAGTTGCCCGAGGAAATGCTAAAGACATCGATAAAGCTCTAGATGCTGCACATGCAGCTGCACCTGCATGGGGTAAAACATCTGCAACTGAGCGCGCAATAATCCTTAATAAGATTGCAGATCGCATGGAAGCAAATGTTGAAGCCATCGCTGTTGCTGAAACTTGGGAAAATGGAAAGCCGGTCCGCGAAGCTCTCTATGTCGATATCCCACTTGCAATAGATCACTTTAGATATTTCGCAGCGGCAATTCGCGCACAAGAAGGAACTGCCGGAGAGTTAGATCATGACACCGTGGCGTATCACTTCCATGAGCCTCTAGGGGTTGTTGGCCAGATTATTCCTTGGAACTTCCCAATCTTGATGGCCGTGTGGAAATTGGCTCCGGCAATTGCTGCAGGTAACTGCGTAGTTTTAAAGCCAGCCGAACAAACTCCAGTTTCTATTCTTTTCTTAATGGACATCATTAAGGATCTATTACCACCAGGTGTTGTAAATATCGTCAATGGTTTTGGCGTTGAAGCAGGTAAGCCACTTGCCTCATCACCTCGTATTGCAAAGATCGCATTTACTGGTGAAACCACTACTGGTCGCCTCATCATGCAATACGCATCCGAAAACATCATTCCTGTCAGCCTTGAATTAGGTGGCAAGAGCCC
>CAINSH010000158.1 GCA_903852955.1 uncultured Actinomycetes bacterium
CTGGTTTTTTCAACAGTGTGTGCAATTCCCCCAGCTGTGTAGCTTTCGCCCAACATTCGTGCACGAAACTCTTTGCTGCGATCTCCAGCAAAAATCATGTGAGTGTGGCTATCAACAAAACCTGGAATAACGGCTCGACCATGGGCATCGAAGCGGTGCTTGATGTGATGTGTTGGCGCATCAGTATCTGATCCGGCCCAAGCAACTACGCCATCTTCAATCAGTAGTGCGGCGTTTTCAATGAGACCTAACTTTGTTCCATCATGTTGCGGATCATTTGTTACAAGTTGTCCAATGTTATGAACAAGAGTACTTGTCATTCAATATCCAACATTGGAACATGCACATGACGTTGCTTTGCGGTATCGATTGCATGATCGTAACCAGCATCGGCATGTCTGATTACTCCCATACCTGGGTCGTTAGTTAGAACGCGTTCAAGTTTTTGTGCGGCAAGTTTTGTTCCATCAGCAACTGAAACTTGTCCTGCGTGCATCGAGCGACCCATTCCAACTCCGCCGCCATGATGAAGAGAAACCCATGAAGCACCGGATGAAATATTGACCATGGCATTTAATAGCGGCCAGTCTGCAATTGCATCTGAGCCATCAATCATTGCTTCAGTTTCGCGATAAGGCGATGCAACCGAACCACAATCGAGATGATCGCGACCAATAACAATCGGGGCAGAAACTTCTCCACGCGCAACTAAATCGTTGAAAGCAAGACCAGCCTTGTCACGTTCGCCGTAACCTAACCAACAGATGCGTGCAGGTAAACCTTGGAAAGCAACTTTTTCCTGGGCCATTGTGATCCAGCGATGTAGGCCTTCATTTTCTGGGAACAAATCAAGTACAGCTTTATCGGTACGGTAAATATCTTTTGGATCACCAGATAACGCGACCCAGCGAAATGGTCCTTTGCCTTCGCAGAAAAGCGGGCGAATGTAAGCTGGAACAAAGCCAGGGAAGGCAAAAGCCCGTGAATAGCCACCTTGGCGGGCTTCATCACGAATTGAATTACCGTAGTCAAAAACTTCGGCGCCTTTATCCAAAAAGCCAACCATTGCTTCAACATGTTGTGCCATTGAAGCTTTTGATCGCTTTGTGAAATCTTCAGGATTATCTTTTGCCATCTGTGCAGCTGCATGTACATCAACGCCAACAGGAACGTAGGAAAATGGATCGTGCGCAGAGGTCTGATCGGTCACGATATCGATTGGCACATCCATTGATAGCAATAGTGGAAATAATTCGGCAGCGTTTCCGACTAATCCAACCGAAAGTGGAACACGTGCATTTTTGGCTTTGAGCACACGCTCAATTGCATCATCAACGTTATCTGCGATTTCATCAAGGTAGCGAGTTTGAATTCGCTTTTCTAAGCGGGTTTTATCGATATCAATAATTAGGCAGACGCCACCATTCATTGTGACTGCAAGTGGCTGTGCTCCACCCATGCCACCACATCCACCAGTCAGAGTTAACGTTCCTTGTAAAGTTCCGTTGAAACGCTTTTGTGCAACTGCAGCGAAAGTTTCATATGTTCCTTGCAAGATTCCCTGAGTTCCGATGTAAACCCATGAACCGGCCGTCATCTGGCCATACATAGTTAAACCTAATTGCTCTAATCGACGAAACTCTGGCCAGTTAGCCCAATCACCAACAAGATTTGAGTTAGCAATAAGTACGCGTGGTGCCCATTCATGGGTTGCAAATACTCCTACTGGTTTACCAGATTGAACCAGAAGTGTTTCGTCATCTTTTAAGTTAGTAAGGCTTTTTACAATCGCATCAAATGAAGGCCAGTTACGTGCAGCTTTTCCAGTTCCGCCATAAACCACTAAGTTTTCTGGGTGTTCGGCAACTGCTGGGTCCAAGTTATTGTGCAACATACGGATTGCAGCCTCTTGGCCCCAACCCTTGGCACTGATTTTCGAACCTGTGGCAGCATGCAAAATGCGCGATGTACTAGTCATGGGTAAAGACTATCGGGGCAAGTCAGGCCTTGAAAAGGGCTATTTAGAAAGGCTTTGAGCCCATTCTTGATATTTGATAGAGAGTTCTTTAACTGCTGCAATTTCTTGAACTTTAGAACGTTCGCCATTCTTAGCAGCATAAAGATCGGCGATTGTAATCTGGTGATCTGGTTTAAAAACTATTTCAATAACATTCCCGGCGTTAATTTGACCTTCTTGAATGATTCGTAAATAAGTGCCCGGTTTTCCAGATTCCATAAACTCTTTTATCAATGTTGGCCGTTGCCAAAATCCAGCAAATACTCGACATGGAATTCGTGGTTGTGAAACTTCAAGAATCGTAGAACCGATTTTCCAACGTTCACCAACTAGCGCTTGATTTACATCGATGCCAGAAGTAGTTAAATTTTCGCCAAATCGACCATTATCAATTGTTATACCTAGTTGTTTTTGCCACCAATCGGCATCTTCACGCGAATACGCATAGACCGCTTGGTCAAATCCGCCATGGTGGTTGCGATCGACAATGACATCTCCAGTTACTTCTTCATTAGCAAAGGTAACTGGTCCGTCTACGGCTCTTTTATCAATCCCAGTTTTGCCTTCGCTGCCAGTCCATTCACCGGTATGCACAGAATGCGTGAGATTAACCGATAGAACTTTCATTTTTTACTTTTCAGGAAAGTGACAAGCGACTTGGCTCTTGCCAATTGTGAGAAGTTGCGGTTCAGAAGTTGCACATACTTCTTGTGCTTTCCAACAACGCGTGCGGAATCTGCAACCAGAAGGTGGGTTAGCTGGGCTTGGAACATCGCCAGTTAAAACTATGCGTGAAGTTTTGCGGATTCTTTCCTGTTTTGGATTAGCTAAAGGAACAGCGGAAATAAGTGCCTTCGTATATGGGTGCTGAGGGTTTTCAAAGATTTCTTGGCGAGTACCAATTTCAACGATTTTTCCAAGATACATAACGGCAACGCGTGCTGAAATGTGTGAAACAACCGATAAATCATGGGCCACAAAGAGGTAACTAAATCCGAATTTTTCACGCAAATCATCAAGTAAATTAAGGATTTGAGCTTGTACCGAAACATCTAGTGCAGATACTGGTTCATCTAGAACAACTAACTTTGGTCGTGTTACCAAAGCGCGAGCAATTCCTACACGTTGGCGTTGGCCACCTGAGAATTCGTGAGGGTAGCGATTTCCAAACTCACGTGAAAGACCGCAGAGTTCAATCATTTCATCTACTGCAGGATCAGAATCATCTTTAGCTAAACCATGGACGATTAAAGGTTCAGCAACAATTTGGCGCACAGTCATACGTGGATTAAGAGATGCGTATGGATCCTGGAAAACAATCTGCATGTCTTTGCGTTCTTTGCGGATCTCTTCACGAGAAAGCGTGTGAATCTCTTTACCATTAAAGTAAATTTCGCCATTAGTTGGATCCAGCAGGCGCAAAATTAAACGCGCAGTTGTTGATTTACCGCAACCAGATTCACCAACCAGGCCTAGGGTTTCGCCTTGCCCAATTTCAAATGAAATTCCATCTACGGCATGTATGTGCCCAACGGTGCGTTTGAATAGTCCGCGCTGAATAGGGAATTTCTTTTCTAGATTGACAACTTTTAGCAATGGCTCGGTCATTTAAGCACCTTCACAAAGTTAGGTTCAGAAACGCGATGGCAACGGACCATTCGATTAGCTGCATACTCAGTGAGTTCAGGTACTTCAGTGTTGCACTTATCAATCGCAAATTCGCAACGGGCGGCAAATGCACATCCCTTAGGAGGGCGCGACATTACTGGTGGAGAACCAGGAATCGTATACAGACGGCCACCTTGAACTTCATCCATCTGAGGAATCGATTTCATAAGTCCCCATGTGTAGGGCATAAGTGGGCGTTCGAAGAGATCATCAACTGGAGCTTCTTCAACGATGCGGCCACCGTACATAACGGCAACTCGATCACAGATACCTGCAACAACACCAAGATCGTGCGTGATGAGAAGTACTGCAACATTTAATTCACGGGCAGATTTTTCAAGAATCTCAAGAATTTGAGCCTGAATAGTTACATCGAGTGCGGTTGTTGGTTCATCAGCAATTAATAGTTCTGGGTTACATGAAAGCGCCATTGCAATCATTGCGCGTTGGCGCATTCCGCCAGAGAACTGGTGAGGGTAGTCATCAACGCGCTGCTTAGGATTTGGAACTCCCACTAAATTCAACATTTCAATTGAACGCTCTTTGGCAGCCCTAACTGAAATTCGCTCGTGCACACGGATCATCTCTGAAATCTGATGACCGATTGTGTAAACAGGGTTAAGTGAAGTCATGGGATCCTGGAAGATCATTGAAATTTCACCACCGCGAATTTCTCGTAGTTCGCGATCAGGTGTGGTCAGAAGGTCAATGCCCTTCCACAAAATGCGACCTTCTGGGTAAAAAGCGGGTGGCTTAGGAACAAGTCCCAAAATGCTCATGGCAGTTACAGATTTACCTGATCCTGATTCACCAACTAGACCAACAACTTCGCCAGGATTAAGCGTTAAGGATGCACCATTGATTGCTTGAACAACGCCATCTGAAGTATTGAAGTGCACATGCAGGTTATCGATGTGAAGTAAAGGTTGGCTCACTTGACTCCTCGTAACTTTGGATCAAGCGCATCACGTAAACCATCGCCAATTAAAACGATTGAAAGTGTTAGCAATACCAAGATAGATCCTGGGATAAAGAATACGAAAGGCTTGTCAGTTAAGAAGTTACGTGAACTAGAAATCATCACACCAAGAGATGGGGTTGGTTCACGGAAACCAACACCAAGGAAGGCATAGATTGATTCAGATAAAATCGCACCAGCTACAGAAAAAGCAAGCACCACAATAATTGGTGGAATTGCATTTGGGCCAATGTGGCGCAAGATGATTCGCTTTGTAGTTGCACCAGTTGCTCGAGCAGCTTCAACGTACTCCAAAGATTTAACTTGCATAACTGAAGCGCGGAATAAACGCGTTGTTGAGTACCAACCTGTAAAGACCAGCGCGGCCACGATAACCCAGAAAGATGAGCCAAATACGGTGATAATTGCAAAGCCGATAAGAACGAAGGGAATAACCTGCCAAGTATCAATGAAGCGGCTAATTAAGGTATCAATCCAGCCACCAAAATAGCCTGCGATTCCACCCAAAGTAACGCCGACAAATACTGAAATCGTTGTTACAACAATTGCCACGGTAAGTGAAAGACGAATACCAAAAGTTACACGAGTAAAAATATCGCGACCTAGATCATCGGTTCCGAACCAGTGCCCATTAGTGCCTGGGCCAACCAAAATATCCGGGCCAAGGTTGTCGTATTTCCAACCGCTAATAAATGGGCCAACGATTCCGGCGATAATCAAAATAACAAGCATGACTAAACCAACAATGGAAATTTTGTTACCAAAGAAACGCTTGCGAACATCCTGCCAATAAGACAGTGACTCTGGAATCTGTTCGATTTCAGACATTAGTGCACCGCCTTGGCATCGATTTTGATTCGTGGATCAATCAGGGCATAACTTAAATCAACAATTAAATTAACTACTGCGCCAAAGGCAATGACAACGATTGCAAGACCTAAAACAACTGGTGCATCTTGAGATAAGGCTGAATCTGCAATTGTTGAACCCATGCCTGGCAGCGAGAAGACTTTTTCAGTCTGAACCGCCACGCCAAAGATTGCAATAAGAGATGTTCCATAAACAGTTACTACTGGAATCAACGCATTTCGCAATGCATGGTGAAACCATACTCGGCGGGCAGATAAACCTTTAGCAAAAGCAGTACGAATGTAATCGGCGCGCAGAACTTCAAGAAGAGATGAACGCAGCATGCGGGCAATAAATGCAGCATCGACTACGGCAACAACAAGGGCCGGCAAAATAATGCCTTTCCAACTATCCCCCGGAATTACCCCGGCGTGCCAACTTTGTGGCCAGGGTTTAAAGAAGTTCAACCATTCCCAATGAAGCTGGAAAGGCAAAACTCCGAAAAGATACTGAGCAAGTAGACCTGAAACGAATACCGGAATTCCTTGAATACCAACGGAAAATACCGTTCCAATACGATCGCCGAGGGAGCCGCGTTTAATCGCGCTCGTTAAACCAACGGTGAGAGCAATAATGAGTTGAAATAGGGCGCCCCAGAACAAAAGTCTGGCACTTGTTGAAAGACCATCATGCAAAATCGTATTAACTGATTTGTCATTCTTATATGAATAACCAAGATCGCCTCTAAAAAGATTGCCCCAGAAGCGTAAGTACTGAACATATACCGGCTTATCTAAACCATATTTGCGTTCAATATTGTCCAAGATGTCCTGTGGAAGAGCTTTTTCACC
>CAINSH010000159.1 GCA_903852955.1 uncultured Actinomycetes bacterium
AACAGCAATCCCTTGGCTGTCTACAAACTGGCCTAAATCATGTGGATGAATATCCTTGATAGTAAATGAAATAGTTGCGCCACGTTGCTCATTGTTATTCGGGCCGATGATGCGGATCCCAGGAATTTCCAGCATCTTTTTTAGTGCATAGTCAGTCAAAGAGATTTCATGTTCGTGAATTGCTTGCATTCCAATTTTAGTTAAATAATTTAGCGCGGCCCCTAGCCCCACAGCTTGCGCCATATTTGGGACTCCGGCTTCAAATTTTTGTGGGATATCAGCCCACGTAGCATCGGTCATCGTGACGCTTGAAACCATTGAGCCGCCAGTTAAAAACGGTGGAAGTTCCTCAAGTAATTCTGCTCTACCCCAGAGAATTCCAACTCCTGTAGGACCAACAGCTTTATGGCCAGAAAAAGTCAAAAAGTCCACACCAAGTTCTGCAACGTTTACAGGCATATGTGGAATTGATTGACAGGCATCGAGAACAACAACTGCACCTACTTCATGAGCACGCTTAACGATTGCATCAAGTGGGTTAATTGTTCCCAAAACATTTGATTGGTGAGTAACTGCCACAACTTTCGTGTTGCTAGTGATTACTTGATCAATATTGGTTAAATCAAGACGTGAGTCATCTGTTACTGAAAACCAAGAAAGCTTCGCACCGGTTCGCTTTGCCAGCTGTTGCCAAGGAACCAAATTGGCATGATGTTCCATTTCTGTTACAACTATGGAGTCGCTTGGTGTTAGTGCAAAACGATTACCACTTTGGGCATTACCCATTGCATAAGCGATTGCATTGAGCGATTCCGTAGCGCTCTTAGTGAAAATTATTTCTCTGTCTTGTGCCCCAATGAAGTTGGCAACTATCAACCGCGCACTTTCATAGGCATCGGTAGCTTCTTCGGCTAACTGATGGGCACCTCGATGTACAGCAGCATTGTGCTTGGTATAAAACTCGGTTTCAGCATTTATGACTGACCATGGTTTTTGGGCAGTCGCACCGCTATCCAGATAAACAAGTTTTTTCCCGTCGCGCACAGTACGTTCAAAGATAGGGAAATCTTTGCGTATCGCTTCAACGGAAAAACTCATATTGAGATTACTTACTCACGTAATCTGCATAACCATTTGCTTCGAGCTTATCTGCAAGATCTGGTCCGCCTTCTTCAACGATATGGCCATTAGCAAATACATGCACGAAGTCAGGCTTAATGTATTTAAGAATTCTTGTGTAGTGGGTAATAAGTAAGACGCCTAAATCATTATTTGCCTTTGCGCGATTGACACCTTCGGACACAATGCGCAAAGCGTCGACATCTAGACCTGAATCCGTCTCATCAAGAATTGCCATCTTTGGTTTCAAGAGTTCAAGTTGCATAATTTCATGACGCTTTTTTTCGCCGCCTGAAAAACCCTCATTGACATTGCGTGTTGCAAAAGAAGGGTCCATATTTAAAGCTTCCATCGCAGCTTTTACTTCGCCAACCCAAGTACGAAGTTTTGGCGCTTCGCCACGAAGTGCAGTGGCTGCTGTACGCAAGAAGTTAGAGACTGACACACCTGGTACTTCAACTGGATATTGCATTGCTAAGAAAAGACCGGCCTTCGCGCGTTCATCAACGCTCATTTCCAATACATCTGCCCCGTCTAACGTTACTGATCCTCCAGTAATCGTGTACTTAGGGTGTCCGGCAATTGAATATGCAAGAGTTGACTTACCAGAACCATTTGGCCCCATGATTGCGTGTGTTTCGCCGGATTTAATAGTGAGATCTACACCCTTGAGGATTTCAACTGAACCATTTTCAGTATCTACAGATACTTTCAGCCCACGGATTTCTAACGTGCTCATATTCTCTCTTCTCTTCTCGTGTATTAAATCTCAACCGTGACGGAATTTCCGTCGACTTTCACTGCGTAAGTTTCTAAACTTTGCGTAGCTGGAAGACTGAGCGCTTGGCCCGTCCGTAAATCAAATTCAGCCCCATGAAGCCAACATTCAATTTTGAAATCTGTTACATCGCCTTCTGATAGCGATGCTTCTGAATGCGAACAAGTATCGTTAACAGCAAATACCTCATCACCAACGCGTGCGACGCAAATGGTTTTACCGTTCTTTTCCAATTTAACTGGCTTCCCAGTTTCGAGTTGGTCTAGCGAAAGATCTGACACTTAGGCACCAGCTCTTTCTAATTCGGCATCAATACGAGCCATCAGGCGCTCCTGAACTTCTTCTTCGCCAATTTGACCGATGATTTCGGTAAAGAATCCACGGACAACAAGTCGGCGTGCATCCTCAAGTGAAATTCCGCGTGACATTAAATAGAAAAGTTGTTCGTCATCAAATCGACCTGTTGTACTTGCGTGACCTGCGCCAACAATTTCGCCCGTTTCAATTTCAAGATTTGGGACTGAATCTGCACGAGCACCATCAGTAAGCAAAAGGTTTCGGTTAAGTTCATAGGTATCTGTGCCTTCGGCAACTGCACGAATTAATACGTCACCAATCCATACAGTGTGTGCGTCTTTACCAGCAAGTGCACCTTTGTAATTCACGCGAGATTTCGCGTTAGGAACTGCGTGATCTACATGCATTCGATGTTCAAAAAACTGTCCGGTTGTTGCGAAATAGACACCTAGCAGTTCAGCCGAAGCACCTGGGGCGATAAATTCAACAGTTGGCAAAATACGTACAACATCTCCCCCCACAGTGGCAGTTATAGATTTAAACGTTGCGTCTTTATCAATTACTGCATGGTGGCGGGCGGTATAAACGGCCTTTGAATCAAACTCTTGCAACGATACAAAAGTTAAATTTGAACCTGGGGCTAATGAAATTTCTAAATCTTCAGCCAATACGGTATCGCCCATATTCTCAATAATTACGGTTGCGACCGAATGAATTCCCAATGAAATGCGCACTCTTGAGAGTTCGGCAGTATCTGTCGAACCAAGGCTGCGTGAGAGAAAAATTGCTTCTTTCACCTCAGTGTTAGCTGCGATTGAAAGATGGGCGACATCGTTTGCATTGCCGCGGATTCGCTCAATAATTACATCATCAATTTCGGCAAGTGGCGCAAGAGATTCACGAGCAAAACTGACTCCTATAGTACGCCGAGTAGTACTCAATGAGGAGGTCTTGAATCTCTTGAGATACCCCTTCGGTGCGGATGGCGTCATCGAGTTCCTCCTGGCTCCACCAGACCCCGCCCAGGTTCTAATTCTTGTCGATGTTCTCAAGTAGGTATCTTACGACTTCGAGGTGGCACCAGCGGGCAGCAACCTGGAGGTTATTCTCTTCGTTTTGCTTGTCTATTGAGGACTTGAGAAAGGGGTTGCAGCCCTAGAATATCAAGAAGCGGACGATCGCCATGTTACCGTGTTTGCATGCGACATATAGAGGGGTCTGTCCGAAGACATTCTTGGCGTTTATCAGGTGCATAGGGTCTTCCCGGGCTACCCCG
>CAINSH010000160.1 GCA_903852955.1 uncultured Actinomycetes bacterium
CCAATTTCATTTGCACATATGGTGCTTGGCGTACCTGAAAAAATTACTTCAACGGCGGTTATGACCGACAAAGGTGTTGATGCACAAACTTCAATAATCCTGGACTATGCAAATGGTGCACAAGCGATCCTTAATACGACGAGGATTGTACAAACTCCTTGTACCGCAGTTGTCGCCGGACTTGATGGTTATCTTGAAATTGATCGTACTTTTTATAATCCCACTTCAATGCGCGTAGTCCTCTATGACGGAACCGTTACTGAATATCCTAATAACTACAAAGGTCACGGTTTGCGTGAACAAGCAGCAGCTTTCGCGTTAATGGTGCGTCGAGGTGCTCAAGAGTCGCGCCTTTTGAGATGGAGTGATTCCATCGAAATTATGGAAATTATGGATACTGTGCGCCAACAAATTGGCTTGAAGTATCCATTTGAAAGTTAATTTCTAGCTAAATCTGCAACTCCCACTAGGCCAGCTTCATTTCCAAGCTGTGCCGCAATAACTTGTGGGTATGGATGCTTTCCAGCAAAAGGCATATTGCGCTCAAGTGATTCACGAGTTGGCTTTAACAATATTTCGCCAGCATCGATTACTCCCCCGCCGATTACGACGCATGCTGGGTCTAATAAAACCGAAAGCGATGCGATGCCTGCGCCTAACCATTGCCCTGTTGTATTAAATGCGGCTAGCGCAACTGGATCACCTTCGCGTGCAGCTTCGGTGATTGCTTGGCCAGTTAACCCAGCCACAGTTCCATCACCACGAGATAAAAGATTTCGAGCAACTTCTGGACTGGCATTAATTGCTTCACGCGCATGTCGCAGTAACGCATTGCCTGATGCATACTGTTCGAAACATCCACGTGCACCACAACCACAAATATGACCTTCGGGTACTACGCGCAAATGTCCAAACTCTGCTGCAATTCCATAGGCACCGCGATACAAAGCGCCGTTGACAACAATTCCTCCACCAATTCCGGTGCCGACTGTCAGCATCATCATGTGATTTTGGTTTTTCCCTGCACCGAACTTAGCTTCACCCCAAGCTGCGGCATTGGCATCATTTTCAATTACAACGGGAAGGCCAATAAGTTTAGTTAATTGATTATCTAAATCGACACCATTCCAATCAGCAATATTTGGTGTAGCTAGCATTGTCTTGCGATCTGATGAAACAAAACCTGCAGCTGATACACCTACCGAAGAAACACTGTGTTGCAATAGGAGTTCTTTTGCCACGTCTGCGATTGTTTGGGTTAAAGCAACGCCGCCTTGGCGAGGGGTATCTTTTCTTGCAGTTGTTAAGACTTTTCCGCTGTCATCAACTACGCCACCAAGAACTTTAGTTCCACCGACATCAATGCCAATTGTAAGAGCCATTAATAATTAACTCTCAAGAAAAGTTTTGAGTTGAGTTATCGCTTGATCAATAACCGTCTTCTCTGCCTTCTGACGCATCATCGCAGGAATCGGGATTGATAAAGAAACACCTAGCTCATAAGTTATTTCGGTTGTATCTTCATCTATAGATTTAATTGTGTAAGAGCCATCCATACCAGTCAGTAAATCTGCATCATCTAGTGAAAATGAAAGTTTATTTGGCGCACCTGACCAGTCGTAATCTAAGATGACTCGATCTTTCATCATGCCCGCATCGATTGTCATCTTGACCTTGGTGATTCTTCCCTGATCATCGGTTGAAACGGCCTCGGCAGACTTGATGGCGCTGGACCAGGTTGGGTACTTGTCCAGTGCAAATAGGGCAGCCTGGACATCGGCTGCGGGGGCGTCAATTGTGATCGTGGAACTGCTCAAATCGCTCATGGGCCAAGGTTACCCTCTTCCGCATTTCTTAACTCTCACGCTAGCGTTAGCGCCATGAATGAAGTTACAACCCCCGCCCTTGTCCCTGCGGCTACTGCCGGCAACTTAACTAATCTCATAGCAGAGCGTGCCTGGTTTGAACCAGAACGCATAACAATGTCACGTCCATTAGGCGATGGCTGGCAAAGCGTTACTGCCCGCGAAGTTGATCAGGAGATTCGAGCAACCGCAAAAGGTTTAATTGCCGCTGGTATCCAAATCGGCGATCGTGTGGCGATCATGGCGCGCACGAGATATGAATGGACAATTTTGGATTTTGCGATTTGGTTTGCTGGCGCAATTGTGGTTCCAATTTATGACACTTCTTCTGCAGAACAAATTGACTGGATCCTAAATGACTCCGGTGCTACTGGAATCATTGTTGAGACCCCAACTCTTCGCGAATTAGTTCAGAGCGTCTTACCTTCACATACAAAGCATGTATGGACAATGACCGAAGATGTCTTAGCTGTCCTTGCTAACGCCGGTTCACAGATTGGTGATGATGAAGTTGAGCAACGTAGAAACGCATTAGGTCCAGACACGTTAGCTACATTGATCTACACATCTGGAACAACAGGAAAGCCAAAAGGCGTTTCACTCACTCATGGAAATTTCTTGGCAGAGTGTGGAAACGTTGTGCAGGGTGCGAGTGATCTATTTTTAAAGCCTGGGGGATCAACTCTCTTGTTTTTACCTGTTGCTCACGTTTTCGGCCGTATGGTGCAAATCGGTGCAATCAATGCTGGCCTACATCTTGCACATTGCAGCGATCCGGTTGGTCGATTGCCATTTGATCTGGCATCTTTCAAGCCAACATTTGTTTTAGCTGTGCCACGAATCTTTGAAAAGATCTACAACGGAGCCGAAGCCCGCGCTGAGGCTGGCGGAAAAGGAAAGATTTTCAGAAAAGCCGCTGACGTGGAAATTGCATATTCAGAAAGCATGGATAAAAAAGGGATTTCGCCACTACTTTCCCTTAAGCACGCCATTTTTGACAAGTTGGTTTATTCGAAAATTCGAGCGGGAATGGGTGGACGTGTTGAAGCTGCAATCTCGGGCGGTGCACCTCTGGGTTCACGCCTTGGCCATTTCTATCGCGGCGCGGGAATTACAATCTTGGAAGGTTACGGTTTAACCGAAACCACTGCTGGTGCGACATTGAATTTAACTAGTGCCCATCGCGTAGGTTCTGTTGGTCGACCTATTCCAGGAACTTCGATAAAGATTGCCGAGGACGGCGAAGTACTCATACGTGGCCCAATCGTGATGCGGGGATATTGGCAAAATGAAGCCGCTAACGCCGAAGTCTTTGACGCTGATCGATGGTTTAAGTCCGGCGATTTAGGAAAATTAGACGATGAGGGTTTCCTTTATATCGTTGGTCGTAAGAAAGAGTTAATTGTTACAGCTGGTGGAAAAAACGTAGCTCCGGCAGTTCTTGAAGATCGCTTGCGTGCTCATCCATTAGTTAGCCAATGTATGGTTGTTGGAGATAACCAACCATTTATCGCAGCGCTTGTAACCATTGATCAAGATGCTCTTAAAGGATGGGTTACTAATCACAAAAAAGAAGGCGCGTCGATGGCCGATCTTGCAAATGATCCGGATCTAATCGCCGTTATTCAAACTGCGGTAGATGATGCAAACAAAGCGGTGAGTCGCGCAGAATCAATTCGTAAATTTGTGATTCTAACTACGGACTTCACTATTGCTGGTGGGCATCTAACCCAGAAACTATCCGTTAAGCGCCACGTCGTTGCGAAGGAATTCGCAAAGGAGATTGAGCAACTCTTCACTAAGTGATTATGTGAGCATCACGCAGCGAGTAAAACTCGCACAAGAGTTGCACGATGGAATCGCTCAAGATCTCGTGGGGTTGGG
>CAINSH010000161.1 GCA_903852955.1 uncultured Actinomycetes bacterium
GGCGAACATAAAGGTGCCTACACATACACAATTGGGCAGCGAAAAGGTTTGGGTCTAACTGTTCCTACTGTCGATGGTTCACCACGTTTTGTCCTAAAAATTGAACCAGTCACAAACACCGTAGTTGTTGGAGCTCGAGAGGATTTAGCAGTTTCAACGATGAAAGGTGAACGCCCAGTCTGGTGTGGGCCTGGTGTAACCGAACAAGTATTACGCGGGTTTGTACAAGTGCGCGCACATGGTGCAGCTCTGCCATGTTCTTACTTCTTTGATGGAACTTTGCTTGTTGCGCAGTTGGATGAGCCATTACTGGGGCTTGCAACTGGTCAAGCGATGGTTATTTATGATGGTGATCGCGTAGTTGGTTCGGCAACAATCTGTGAGACCGCTTAATGAGCAATCAAGCCCGCCACAGGATGAGCGAACTCATAAATGAGATTCGTGATCATCAATTTAAATATTACGTTCTAGATGCACCAACTATCTCGGATTCCCAGTTTGATTCACTTCTTAAAGAGTTAACTGCCCTAGAGGCAAAACATCCAGAGCTGCGAGAAGCAGATTCACCTACTGCGCATATTGGTGGGGGTTTTGCAACACAGTTTGAACAACGAGATCACATAGAAAAAATGATGAGCCTTGACAATGTCTTTGATTTCGAGGAATTGACCGCCTGGTTTGACCGTATTGAAAAAGAAACCTCAAATCCAGTTTATCTCTGTGAATTAAAAGTTGATGGCCTTGCAATCAATTTAACTTTTGAAAATGGTCAATTAGTTCGGGGATTAACCAGAGGAAATGGTGTTACGGGTGAAGATGTAACGTTAAATGTGAAAACGATTAAGAATCTTCCTCACACTTTAGAGGGCTCAAAACTTCCCACTTTGATTGAAGTGCGTGGGGAAGTGTTTTTCCCGTTAGCAGCTTTTAATGAACTCAATGATGGTCTTGAAGAATCAGGTAAAACCATTTTTGCAAATCCTCGAAATGCAGCTGCTGGTTCATTACGCCAGAAAGATCCACGGATCACGGCTCAGCGACCACTATCTGTTGTTGTGCACGGGGTAGGTGCACGTACAGGTATTGAATTTGAATCCCAAAGCAAGGCTTATCAATTACTTGCAGAATTAGGCTTGCCAACCAGTGATCGATTTAAAGTTTGTTCGACTCGGGCCGAAGTAAAAAAGTTCATCGAGTTTTATGAAGAACACCGTCACGATGTTGAACATGAAATCGATGGCGTAGTCATAAAAGTAGATTCAATTTCAGAGCAGGAGCGGCTCGGCTTTACTTCTAGAGCGCCAAAATGGGCGATTGCCTTTAAATATCCACCGGAAGAAGTCACGACTAAGTTATTAGATATCAAGGTAAGCATTGGGCGCACGGGTCGTGTAACACCCTTCGCATTTATGGAACCAGTTAAAGTTGCTGGCTCTACCGTTACAAATGCAACACTTCATAACGCTGAAGAAATTGTTCGAAAAGGCGTTCTAATTGGTGATGTAGTTGTGATTCGAAAAGCCGGAGATGTAATACCTGAAGTCCTAGGTCCAGTTATTGAGCGCCGAACTGGGAATGAAAAAGCTTTTGTTATGCCTACAAAGTGCCCTGAATGCGGATCAACGCTTCGCGCGATGTCCGAGGGGGATGTAGATATTCGCTGTCCCAATACCCAACAATGTCCTGCGCAATTGCGAGAACGGATTTATTACATCGGTTCACGAGCGGCATTAGATATCGATGTGTTGGGCTATGAAGCAGCAGTTGCGTTGCTGGACGCAAAGATAATTGTTGATGAGTCAGATCTTTTTGATTTAACTCCAGAAAAACTCTCAACAAGTGAATTCTTCATTAAAAAAGATGGCACCGCAGGTGCAAATGTCGCCAAACTTATTAAAGCGCTTGAAGAAGCTAAAACTCGCCCGCTTTGGCGCACCATTGTTGCTTTATCAATTAGACATGTTGGGCCAACTGCAGCCCAAGCATTATCAAATCACTTTGCTTCAATTGAAAAAATAGCACAAGCAACTGCGCAGGAATTAGCAGATATAGACGGAGTTGGGGCAACGATTGCGCAATCAATTGTTGAATGGTTTGACTTAGATTGGCACCGACAAATAATTAAGAAGTGGGCCAATGCCGGCGTTACGGTCATTGCTCAGGAAATTACACAGTTGCCTCAAACATTGGCCGGCTTAACATTTGTTGTCACCGGGGGATTAGAGTCATTTACCAGAGACGGAATCTCAGAAACTATTGCTGCACATGGTGGAAAAGCTTCATCATCGGTTTCTAAGAAGACCGACTATGTATTGGCTGGATCAGATCCTGGGTCAAAGTTAGCTAAGGCCCTTGAACTAGGCGTACCCGTGATTGATGAGGCGAGTTTTAAGCAGTTACTTCAAGGATAGGCATAGTAGGATTTTGCTCATGATCAATGTAGCTACCGAGACTGTTCGCGAACTACCAATGCCTGCATATGCCTATGGGATTATTGGTTTTGGTGTTCTTTCACTTCTTCTTTATTTAACTCTTCGCCTAGACCGGGATTAATTTGTCCCGAGTTGGAATTTACGGCGGAACTTTTGACCCCATCCATTTAGGTCATTTGCATGTAATTACTCAACTTTTTGAAAAAGATTTAGTAGATCAGCTCATAGTCATTCCAGCGGGACAACCCTTATTACGAGATTTTCAGCCTCGCGCAACTGGCCAACAGCGATTCACAATGTGTGAATTAGCGGTAACAACACTTCCAGAGTCAATGAGAGCAAAAGTAAGCGTTAATCCCATCGAAATTCTGCGTGATGGTCCAAGTTATGCAATTGATACTGTTGTAGCGATTCAAGCAAGTTTTCCTAATGATCAAATCTTCTTAGTAATTGGCGCAGATGCATTCGAAAAGATCAATCAATGGCACCGAATCGATGATTTAGAGAAAATGGTCCAGATAATCTGCATCAATCGCCCTGGCTATACAGGTCAAGGAATTGAAGTTAATGCGCTCGAAGTAAGCGCGACTTCTATTCGCGAAGGCCGCAGCTCACAAGTGCCGGAAAAAGTAGGGGCATTTATAAGAGAGAATGGGCTCTATGACAATCAGTAGCAAAACCCGTGAAATCACCCAAGTGGCTGCCCATGCAATCATTGACAAAATCGGCACAGATTTAATCGCTATTGATTTATCTGAACAGCTTGTTCTGAGCGAAGTTTTTTTAATCGCTACCGGGCAAAATGCTGCACAAGTCGATTCAATTGCCGATGAAGTTGAACGTAAGTTAATTGCAATTGGCGAGAAGCCAGCCCGTCGCGAAAAAGGCGCAGAGTGGATTTTGCTTGATTATTCAGACTTGGTGGTCCATATCCAAAGCACTGAACTTCGAAAGTATTACATGTTAGATCGATTGTGGAATGACTGTCCCACAATTGAATTAGATGCCGTGAAGGACGCCGCCGCACATGGTCGGTAATCGCATTGTTTTATGGCGTCATGGACAGACTGATTGGAACAAGATAAATCGCTTTCAAGGTCATTCAGATATTCCGTTAAATGAAGTTGGCAAGTTACAAGTTCAACATGCAGCACAAATACTTGCGGGCATGAAACCGACACAGATTATTTCTAGCGATTTAGGTCGAGCTTTAGAAACCGCACAAGCACTTGCTTCACTCACAGGATTAAAGGTAACAACGCATGAAACTCTGCGTGAAACCAACGGCGGTTTATGGGAAGGTAAAACTGGTTCACAAAACCGTACCGAAGATTTTCATAATTTTATTCGTTGGATTGATGGTGATGACAATCCTGCAGGCACAACTGGTGAACGACGAAGTGAAGTTGCTTCACGAGTTGTAGGAGAAATTCTTAAAAACCTTGAAGGCAAAACTGATCAACTTCTAGTTGTTGCAACTCATGGCGGCAGTGCACGCTGCGCCCTAGGAGAATTACTTCAACTTCCACTTTCTCATTGGGGCGTTCTTGGCGGTCTTTCAAACGCTTCATGGTCAGTTTTACAACGCAATCCACGGCAATGGAATTTAGTGGAACACAATGCCGGATCTATTCCTGAACCGGTTTATGGCGAAGAAAGTGGAGCAACTTTCGTTTAATTGCTCATTGCCGCTATGCGGTAAGGTCTGCACTTGAAGTAATTGGGGCTATAGCGCAGCTGGTAGCGCACCTGCATGGCATGCAGGGGGTCAGGGGTTCAAATCCCCTTAGCTCCACGTATGAATAACAACGGTAATGAAGAGCGCGAGCACGCGGCATATGACTTTGCCTACGTGCAGGAAAAATGGCTGCCGATTTGGGATGAAATTGCGCCATTTAAATCTGGTCGCACTGATGACGTTCGCGAAAAGAAATATGTCTTGGATATGTTTCCCTATCCATCAGGTGATTTACATATGGGCCATGCCGAGGCCTATGCCTTAGGTGATGTAATTGCGCGTTATTGGGTGCAAAAAGGTTTCAATGTTATGCATCCAATTGGTTGGGATGCCTTTGGTTTGCCTGCTGAAAACGCTGCGATAAAACGTAATTCAGATCCACGAATCTGGACATATGAAAATATCGCGGTACAAAAAGCATCGATGCGCCGTTATGCGTGTTCATTTGATTGGGATCGTGTCTTTAATACTTGTGATCCCGAGTATTACAAATGGAATCAATGGCTCTTTCTTAAACTTCACGAACGGGGCTTGGCTTACCGAAAAGACTCTGCAGTTAACTGGTGTCCTGGTTGCCAAACTGTTTTAGCTAACGAACAAGTTGTTGCCGGGCTATGTGAACGTTGTGACTCAATTGTCACAAAGAAGAAGTTAAATCAGTGGTATTTCAAGATTACTGACTATGCCGATCGTTTGTTAGATGACATGGCCCAACTTGAAGGTAAATGGCCCGAAAAAGTTTTAATGATGCAGCGAAACTGGATTGGCCGATCAACTGGTGCAAATGTTTCCTTCGTAATTGAGGGCCGTACCGAACCAGTAACAATCTATACAACCCGCCCAGATACTTTGTATGGGGCAACATTTATGGTTGTTGCTGCAGATAGCGACTTAGCTGCCGAATTAGTTGTGGGCTCAGACGTAGAATCAGAGTTCAGCGCTTACCTAGAGAAAATTAAAGCTGACAGTGATATTGATCGTCTTGCTACAGATCGCCCTAAGAGCGGTGTCTTTTTAATTCGCTATGCAATAAATCCAGTCAATGGTGCCAAGTTACCAATCTGGGCTAGTGATTATGTTTTAGCAGACTATGGCACCGGCGCAATTATGGCCGTTCCTGCACATGATCAACGAGATTTAGATTTTGCAAAAGCTTTTAATCTTCCTGTTGTTGTAGTTGTCGAAACAGGCGAAGAAGACCCAAATATCAGCGGCGTTGCAACTGGTGGTGATGGCGTATTGGTTAATTCCGGCTCACTAAATGGTCTTAGTAAAGCTGATGCAATTTCTGCCATCAATGCACAACTTGAGCAAGATGGTCTAGGCAAATCTGCACGAAACTATCGTTTACGTGACTGGTTAGTTTCTCGTCAGCGTTATTGGGGTACACCTATTCCAATCATTCACTGCCCAAAGTGTGGCGAAGTTGCAGTGCCTGAAAATCAACTGCCACTCACTTTGCCTGATGCACAGGGTTTGGATTTAAAACCTAAGGGAACATCACCTCTCGGCGCAGCAACTGAGTGGGTAAATGTGGCTTGTCCAAAATGTGGTGCTGACGCAAAGCGCGACACTGACACTATGGATACTTTCGTGGATTCATCCTGGTATTACTTACGCTACCCATCTTCTACTGTGCACGATCAACCTTTCTTGAAAAAAGATATTGATACTTGGTTACCGGTAGATCAATATGTCGGTGGCGTAACACATGCCATTTTGCATCTTCTTTATAGTCGATTCTTTACTAAAGTTCTAAACGATATGGGAATGGTTGATTTCAATGAACCGTTTACTCGTTTGCTCAATCAAGGCATGGTTGTTATGGATGGTTCTGCAATGTCTAAGAGTCGTGGCAATCTAGTTCGGCTTTCAGATGAACTTGAAAATCATGGCGTGGATGCCATCCGACTTTCAATGGTTTTTGCCGGACCACCCGAGGATGATGTCGATTGGTCTGATGTTTCACCATCAGGTTCAGTTAAATTCTTAACGCGCGCTTGGCGATTATCTGGCGATGTAACAAGTGCTCCTGGAGTTGATTTTTCAACTGGTGACAATGCATTGCGTAAGGCAACTCATAAAGCTTTACACGATGCATCATTTGCCGTCGAGTCTTTTAGATTCAATGTCGCCGTTGCTCGCGTGATGGAACTTGTTAATGCCACGCGCAAAGCAATCGATTCTGGGTGTGGCCCAGCAGATCCTGCAGTGCGTGAAGCTGTTGAAGCGGTTGCAGTCATGCTTTCACTTGTTGCGCCATTTACGGCTGAAGAAATGTGGGATCGATTAGGTCATAAACCATCTGTAGCACTGGCTGGTTGGCCAGAAGTTGATGAAAAACTTCTTGTTGCCGACGCAGTCGAAGCGGTGATTCAAATTAACGGCAAGATCAAAGAGCGCATTGAAGTTGCACCAACAATTACTGATGCCGAATTAGAAGCTTTAGCCCTTGCGCATCCAACAATCGTTGCCGAGTTAGGCGCAAACGCACCTAAAAAGGTCATTGCACGCGCGCCAAAATTAGTTAATATCGTCGCTTAATACTCGCGCGCGCAGTTCCACATTGTGAAAGGTCATGTCAATGAAGACAATTCTTGATGCAATCGGCAATACACCTTTAATTAATATTGAAGGCATTTGGGTCAAGATGGAATATATGAATCCATCTGGTTCAATAAAAGCCCGCATTGCAAAATACATGATTGAACGTGCAGAGCAAGAGGGTTTGTTAAAACCTGGAGACACAATTGTTGAAGCAAGTAGCGGTAACACTGGAAATGCAATGAGCATGGTTGCAGCGGTTAAAGGCTACAAAATGTTAGTAATCATGCCCGATGGAATGTCACCAGAGCGCACGGCGATCTCTGAAGCGTTTGGCGCAGAAGTTCACACCATGGGAGATTTTCACGTGAACGACGCCTTAGAAGAAGCCCGACGTCGCGGTGCGATGCCAGGTTTTTTTGCGCCTCAACAATTTGATAATGACTGGAATGTTGATGAAAACCGTGAGTGGCTCGGTAAAGAAATTCTAGATCAAATGCCAGTAAAGCCTGATCTAGTAATTGGTGGAGTTGGAACTGGTGGAACAATCATTGGCGTAGGACAAGCGCTTAAAGCTGCTAATCCAAATTGCAAAGTTATTGCCCTCGAACCATCTGAATCATGCACAATTTTATGTGGTGAAGTTTCAAAGCATTTAATTGAAGGCATCGCCGATGGTTTTATTCCAGGCATTGTTTCGCGTCACCACCACGAACTCGATGGCGTGATTGACGTTGGCTCAGAAGAGTCAATCGAAGAAATGCGTCGTTTGGCACGAACCCATGGCTTATTCGTTGGGCCTTCATCAGGCGCACACATGATTGCAGCGAAGCGATTAAAAGCGCAGTACGGTGTTGAAAACGTTGTGACTTTCTTTTGCGATGAGGGCGAAAAATACATAAACGACTATTGGATTAAGAAGTAAATATCCACATTATCTTTGTTTGAGTAAAGCAGCTGGTCAAATGCCAATAAGTATTGGCACATGGACCATTTCTCTCAACTCTTAGAGGGTGTACGCAGCTGGTGGTATGAATTAAATTTCTCCACACTCCAAAAACGTGCCTTATTAGCAATTGCAGTATCTGTCATTGTGATTTCAACTGCACTTGTGGTCTACGGAAACACTAGTGAAGTAACCGCACCCCCTGTCATTATTGAAGAAATCACTGCGCCTCAGATTTTCGTAGATGTTACGGGCGCAGTTAATCAGCCAGGTGTGTATACCCTTTCGGCAAGTGCGCGAGTTATAGATGCGATTAAAGCTGCCGGTGATTCCGCTCCTGGTGCGGATTTGAGCACAATTAATTTGGCCAGAGTTCTCTCTGATGGCGAACAGATTTATGTTGATTCAGCAACCGTTAACAGCAAAGGAGTGCGTGTTAGTAGCAAAGTTCGAAGCGGACCTATAAATCTAAATCGTGCTACTGCTTTGGAGTTGGACTCATTAGATGGAATTGGGCCAGTAATTGCGGCTCGAATTGTGGCATACAGAAAAAGTAATGGGCCATTTTCAACGATTGAAGATTTACAAAATGTCAGCGGTATTGGAATAGCAAAATTTACCCAAATCAAAACCAAAATTCGCGTGTAGTTGATTATCGTGCCATCGCAATTGGTGGCGGGATTTGGTTTGGAGCGCTGATTCAGAGCGCCACCGCACCGTGGAGAATATGTCTAGCTGCAACCGTATTAGCTGCGATTGCTTTTAAGAAACTTAGATTTGTCGTCATCATCGCGGCAATAGTTTTAGGTTCACTTGTGATGTCACTTCGTCAAAGCTCACTTGAAAATAGTCAGATTTCGCGCTTTTTTGGTCAAAGTGCAAACATTAAGGCCGTTGTTATAACCGATCCCAACCGCACTGTAAATGGGAGTTATTCATTTATCGCTCGCGTTGAAAATATCGGCAATAGTTCGATTAACTACTCGTTGCGAGTACCCATCCGTGTAATCACTCCGAACAAGGATGTAACCGAGCTTTTACCTGGCCAACATTTCACTGCAACCGCAAGAATTGTCCAGAGCAAGGAAGCTCGGGTTGCAGCACTTGTATTAATTGCACAAAAAGTTGTTGTCTCCACTAAAGCCTCCAGATGGGCCTTGGTGTTGGGTTCGATTCGCCGGGGCCTGCGGATTCATTCTGGCGACGGTGATTCAGGAGCATTAATTCCAGGCATGGTGCTGGGGGATACTTCAAAACAAAGTGCAGAGTTTAAAGCTGCAATGAAAAGAAGTGGCTTGACTCATTTAGTTGCAGTAAGTGGTGCGAATTTCGCATTGGTTTCAGCTTTTGTGTTATGGCTCATGCAATTCATATTCCCGACAATGAAATATCGACTATCAGCGACAGCGATTTCACTTATTGCATTTATCGCACTTGTTAGACCCTCACCATCTGTGCTTCGGGCCGCAGCCATGGCGGCAGTTCTGCTTGTGGCTCAAGCTAGCAAAAGGGGCAGAGATTCACTTCCAGCACTTGGCTTTGCAATGGCTGCGGTAGTTTTAATAGATCCATGGCAAGCGCTAGATGCGGGCTTTGCACTTTCAGTTCTGGCAACTGCTGGTTTGCTTCTTTTTGCTCCGATATTGATTTCAAAATTGAGCCGATTCATCCCTTTAAAAATCGCTCAGGCGCTAGCTCCGCCAATTGCCGCAGTTGTTTTCTGTTCACCAATTATTGTTGCTTTATCTGGATATTTAGCGCCAATGAGTATTGTGGCAAATGTATTGGCGGCTCCATTAGTTGCCCCCATAACAATCATTGGTTTTATAGCAGCAATTTTCTCGCCTATTTTGCCTTTCATTTCGGTTGTCCTTATTTGGTTTATTCGATTTCCTGCCGCAGCAATTGCCGCAATTGCCCATTGGGGATCCAGATTTCCAGTTCTCTCACTTAGCACTGGTAAGACAGGGTTTTTAATTGTTGCATTTGCGACATTACTATTTTTCTTGTTTAAGAAATGGTTCAAGCAGATTTCAATTTGCACTCTGATTTTATTGATGTCAATTACTTGGTTACAGCGCTGGCCGGGCGGTGAATGGCAGATAGCTAACTGCGATATTGGCCAAGGTGATTCGATGGTTATAAACCTAGGAGCACATCGTGGTGTCGTTATCGATGTAGGTCCAGATGCAGAGTTAGAAGATCAGTGTTTAAAAAAGCTTGGAATTAATCAAATTCCGCTCCTAATTCTTTCTCACTTTCATGCAGATCATGTATCAGGGCTTCCCGGTGCGATTAAAAAGCGCAATGTTGCTCAGTTATGGATAAGCCCTAACGCCGAACCGATTATTGAAAGTTCAATGGTGCTTAGAAATTTGCCAGGGACAAAAGTGGTAACTGCAATTCGGGGAATGAGTGCACGGGTAGAAAATTTGACGATAAAGGTATTGTGGCCAACCCTTGCCGCAACCAGTTTTGAACAGATGCCAGGTGAAGGTTCTACTATTAATAATTCAAGTATTGCAACGCTGATTACGAGCAATGAATTTTCTATTTTTTCCGGCGGTGATTTGGAGCCACCGGTGCAACAACTCTTAGCTGCTGACGTTGGTTCTGTTGATATTTATAAGGTGTGCCATCATGGCTCTAAATATCAGGATTTAGATTTTATGAAGGCGCTGCGCCCCAAACTCTCTATAATTTCAGTAGGTGCCGGAAATACCTACGGCCACCCAGCGATACAAACCATAGATGCGCTGGCTAGACTCGGCTCTGAAGTTGTGCGAACTGATACCGACGGGGCTATTGCAGTACAAGTTAAAGCCCATCGATTAACAGTTCGAAAAGCTAAGGGCAGATTCAATCTAGTCAGATGGGGGTAGATAAGTTTATGAATAGTTTCTACCTCATAGTTGGCCCAGAGGCCGCTCTGGCCGATCGCGCCATGACAAAGTTGAATGAAGAGTTAAAAGAAGAAAAGTGCGAAGTCACAAATCTATTTGCAGCAGATGTGATAGTTGGAGATATCTCAGATGCGCTTGCACCTTCACTTTTTTCCCAACGCCGCGCATTGATTATTCGTGATTTACAGGATTTGGCCGAAGAATGCCGCGACGAAATTACTCGCTACCTAAATTCACCTGATGCATCAACCACAGTAATTTTCATTCATAAGGGTGGAGTCAAAGGTAAAGCACTACTAGATGCAATTAAGAAGATTAAGCCTGAAATTATTCTCTGTGACCCAATCAAGAAGGAAGCCGAAAAAGAAGAGTTTGTAAGAAATCTCTTTCTTGATCTCAAGCGCAAGGCAACTCCGGGGGCGGTCAGTGCTTTAGTTGGCGCACTCGGAAATGATCTGCGAGAACTACAATCTGCAATTAGTCAGATCGCAGCCGATGCACCTGCTGGCATAATCGATGAGTTAATCATTGATAAATTCCATCAAGGTCGTGTTGAGACAACAGGTTTTGATGTCGCTGATGCAACTATCGATGGCAACTTATCTGGCGCACTCATCGCACTTCGTAGCGCACTTGAAACAGGAACAGATCCAGTAATGATTACAAGTGCAATTGCATCTTCGCTTCGTTCACTTGCAAAAGTATCTGG
This sequence comes from uncultured Actinomycetes bacterium, assembly GCA_903852955.1. GTDB lineage: Bacteria > Actinomycetota > Actinomycetes > Nanopelagicales > Nanopelagicaceae > Planktophila. The sequence continues at coordinate 11,273 of CAINSH010000161.1, forward strand.
TGTAAATCGCGGAGTGAAATCTTTTGAGTTAGCTGGCCAGTTAGGTATGGCACCTTGGCAAATAGATAAAGCCCGGCGACAGCTCAATCGCTGGTCACCAGCCCAACTTGCCGACGCCGTAGGTGCTATTGCCCAAGCCGATGCTGAAGTAAAAGGCGCGGCCAGTGATCCGATATATGCGCTGGAAAAAGCCCTAACCCGTATCGCTTCACTTCAAAGGGGCTGATCTGACCAATTTGACCGTAGGGGTGCATTCTCCGTACCCTTAGCGTCTGCCCGAAGGAGCCAAAGCTTGGCGCCATGGGCTAAAAATGAACTGGAGTTACACGTGTACGCAATCGTTAAAGCTGGCGGCCATCAGGAGAAAGTGGCAGTTGGAGACACAGTTATCGTCGATCGTATCGATGCAGCTGTTGGCGCAACTGTTTCATTTCCTGCAGTGCTAGTAGTAGATGGTACATCTGTCACTACTGACCCAAAACTTCTCTCTGGCGTAAAAGTCACTGGCGAAGTTCTTGAAGAGACAAAGGGACCAAAGATCGACATCTTGCGTTACAAGAACAAGACAGGTCACCGTCGTCGCCAAGGTTTTCGCGCAAAGCAAACTCTTGTAAAAATTACCGCCATCAACGGCGCGAAGTAAGGGAAGAGGAAGAAATAAATGGCAAGTAAGAAGGGCGTCTCCTCGACACGAAACGGTCGCGACTCAAATGCTCAATACCTCGGTATCAAGCGCTTTGGCGGACAAGAAGTAAATGCAGGCGAAATTCTAGTTCGTCAGCGCGGAACACATTTTCACCCAGGCAAGAACGTTGGACGCGGTAAAGACGACACTCTGTTTGCATTAGCAGCTGGTGCAGTCGAATTCGGTCGCGCTCGCGGACGCC
>CAINSH010000162.1 GCA_903852955.1 uncultured Actinomycetes bacterium
CCAAGTGCGCTTATTTCTTTTGACCTTAGCGATAGCCGATGATCTGTTTTCGCTGATCGTCTTGGCAATCTTCTATGGAGATGACCTAGAACCAGTTAAAGCACTTACTACCCTGGTTGCCGCAACAATCGGATTTATTCTCCCCCTTAGAAAACGCTTGCTGCATAAAATGATAAAAGTATTAACTCCAGTTTCTACCTATTTCATAGTTCCAGTGATCGTCATTGTGAATATTCCCCTTGACATTGATTTACAGGCTTTCACATCTAAAACCACAATTGCAGTGATAGCGGCGCGTAGCGTTGGAAAGATAATCGGTATTACGCTCTTTGCTTGGCTGGCATTAAAACTTGGTGGTCATATGAAAATTAGCATGAAGGAAATCGCTGGAATCGCTGCCTTGGCCGGAATGGGCCTAACAGTTGCGTTAGTAATAGCCGAAATTGCTGCCTCATCAGAGGCAGAGCTAGATCAAGTGCGCTTAGGTTTGTTTATTTCCGCGCTTTTGTCTGGTCTTGCGGGTTATGTCTGGCTTAGAAGGACTCCTGCTGCTTTATAGTTTTTCTGGCAAATAAAATATGTCCAAAAAAACCTATTGCAAGTGCGGCAATTACTCCAACATTTGCAAAAGCCCAAGGACCTTCTTTTCCTCCAATTATTGTGAGGAAATAACCCTGCCATGAAAGCCAAGAAGCAAAAGTATTTGTCACTAGCCCCCAACCAACCGCTGTTCCAATCACCATAAGAATCAATGACTTTGCATTCCAGGCCCCATAACGTGCGGATGGATCAAATAGATCACCTTCTGAATAAGGAAGTGAACGCAATAAGACGTCGGCAACAAAGATAGCTGACCACACCGCAACTGGGACACCTAAAGTAATCAGAAAACCTTGAAATGGGAAAAAGAAATTATCGGCAAACCAGACAATATAAATGGTACCTGCCAACATGATGAGGGCATCAATGGATGCTGCAGTATGTCGTTTAACGGGTAAACCAATTGAGACAAGTGTTAAACCAGATGAATAGAGATCAAGAATCGCACCACCTACTAAACCTAAGATTGCAACCAGCGCGAATGGAATTAGGTACCACGTTGGCAATAAAGTTGTCAGTGCACCGATTGGATCCATTGCAATGGCATTACTGAGTTCTTTGCTACTGCCTGCCAAAGCGCTGCCATAAATAACTAGAATAATTGGCACGATGGATGCACCAAGTACTGTCCATCCAACTACGGCTTTGCTGGAAACTGAACGAGGCAAATAACGCGAATAATCTGCCGCCGAGTTAACCCATCCCAGACCAATGCCAGTAATACCAAAAATCAATGCCCCAATAAATCCTTGAAAATTCCCATCTTTAATCGCAGTTAAAGCCTGCCAGTTAACTGAATCGATGGTGAGCGAAATATAAATAATGGTCATCACAACTGTAATAAGTGTGAGCCATTTTTGAATTCGCATGATTGTTTGAAATCCCAGTACTCCCCCGATAACTGTTAAGGAAACTGCAATAAGGAAACCGATTATCAGCGAAAGATTGTGATCGATATGCCCAACACGTGCGAAAACCGTACCAGTTGCTAAAGTAGCAAGCGAAACTAAGACGGTTTCCCAACCTACAAAAACGAGATACGAAAGAATGCCAGGGACAACATTTCCCTTAACGCCAAAAGCGGCGCGCGACAAAATCATTGTTGGTGCATTTGATTTTTTCCCTGCCAGAGAACTAACTCCGACAACTAAGAAAGATAAGAGCGTGCCAATTATCGCAGCCCCGGTGGCCTGTTTAAAAGAGATTCCAAAACCTAGAAAG
>CAINSH010000163.1 GCA_903852955.1 uncultured Actinomycetes bacterium
ACAGGGATCTCTAACTCCCCTGCTTCTTCCATCTCATAAAGTGCCGGGAAAAGTTTTTTCTTTGCTAAATCACCGGTAGCTCCAAAGAGCACCAAAACATCGGCACGTTTCAATTATTTGTCCTTAGGTTTTTCATTGTGTCCGCCAAATTTATAGCGCATGGCACTTAGAACTCGGTTGGCAAAATCATCATTGTCTCTGGAAGCAAAGCGTGAATATAGCGATGCACTTAATACGTGCGCCGGGATTCCAGCTTCGATCGCAGCTTGCACGGTCCATCGACCTTCACCGCTATCACTGACCTCGGTTGAATATTCGCCTAAGTCTTTGCTCTCTTGGAGCGCCTGGGCAGTTAAGTCCAATAACCAAGATGCAACAACACTTCCGCGTCGCCACACTTCAGTAATTTCGGGGATATCTAAATCATAAGCAGGTGTCATTTCATCGGCAGCTTCAAAAATTGCAAGGCCTTCAGCAAATGCGGCCATCATTCCGTATTCGATTCCGTTATGAACCATCTTTACAAAGTGCCCAGCGCCAACTGGTCCACAATGTAAATATCCATATTCACTTTGTGCCGGCGATCCAGTACGCCCTGGTGTGCGCTCTGCCGCATCAAGGCCTGGTGCAAGTGCCTTAAAGATTGGATCAAGAGCTGCTACTACCTGTGCATCTCCACCAATCATCAAGCTATAGCCGCGTTCTAAGCCGTAAACACCACCACTTGTTCCAACATCGACAAAGTTAATTCCTTTGTCGGCCAGTTTTTTCGCATTAACTAAATCATTTTTATAATAAGAGTTTCCGCCATCGATGATTGTGTCGCCCGGTGAAAGATGAGCTGCAACGGCTTGGATTGTTGAATCAGTAACACCTGCCGGAACCATGACCCAGACAGTGCGGGGCGTTGGAAGGGCAGCAGCAAGAGCTGCCAAATCTGGCGCTGGTGTAAAACCTTCACTTGCTAATGTGTTGATCGCCTCGGGGCTAACATCATGAACTACGGATGTGATTCCTGATTGGCCCAATCGACGAACGATATTTGCGCCCATGCGCCCCAAACCAACCATTGCAAAGTTCACTGTGCTCTCCATGCCGACAAGTCTACTAGGTGGCACTTACTCTGCGAAAAAAGCCTCAGTATCTACGATTAATCGGGTCAATTGGCTGGCGATTACATGGCCCGCAGGAATTGATTGATCACCTTCAAGGATCTGCGTTACTGACCCAGCTTTTGCTTCACCCGTTGCAATAATCCAAACCTGATCGGATGCATTAATAAAATCCATAGAAAATGAGACGCGCTGTGGTGGAGGTTTTGGAGAATCTGTAATTGCAATCGCTTTGGCGCGCTGTGCCGGATTCCAGTGATTGGGAAACAGTGATGCTACGTGCCCATCTGGTCCGAGGCCAAGAACACATACATCCATCGTTATTTCACGCAGCTCTGCTTCGTAGGCAGCGGCAGCTTCTGCAACATTTACGCCATCATCAGTTGATTGAACTTCGTGAACTGTTACAGATGAATTCTGCAGTCCATCACGCACAGGCTTTGAATTTCGTAGTGGACTATCGGCACTGTCAAAACGTTCATCGCTAAACCAGATATGTAATCCAGCTAAATCTGGTGAATTGGTATTTACTTTATCAACCAGCGCTTCGGCAAATTGTCCACCTAAAGTTCCGCCAGTTAAAGCAACATGGCAACTACCTTTATCTGCCAGGTGTAAAGAAATTATCTCCATGAGCTCAGTCGATGCCGCACTTACTAGCTCGGCTCCATCTGCATATAAAGTCAGATCTAAATCATCATTCACTTTGATACCACCTTAGGAAGATTCAAATTGAACTTAATTGAAATCTCTCGTACTAAGACAACAACCAAGCCCGAGACAATCGCGACCGCTAATTCATTGATAGATAGTGTAGTTAAAAGTAGATAGACAAGGCCGCCTGCTAAAGCGCTGGTTCCCACCGTTTCGCGGTGCAACAAAACTGGCTGTACTTGACACAAAATGTCACGAAACAATCCGCCAGAAACAGCGCCAACAATTGCCAAAACAATAACGGCAAGAAATGGCGCGTCATGAGTAAGTGCAAACTGTGCACTAGAAACGGTTGCAACTGCTAAGCCCAATGTGTCCAGCGAAAGGGCAAATCGACCAACTTCTTGCTTATCACCAATTGCAATCGTTATGACAACTGCCGCAATTACTGGGAAAAATAGCCAAGGATGCTGAATCCAAGGTGGTTGTTGACCCATAAATAAGTTTCGCAAAGTTCCGCCCGATATGGATGCAATTGATGCAATAAATAAAATCCCACCGTAGTCAAGGCCCTTATTTGCAGCTACGCGCGCACCAACTAGACCAAAAGCAAAGGTAGAAATTAAGTCGAGTGCATAAACCAAAAGTTCTAAATCCACGGGAAGGATTTACTTCTTGGTAGCTAGTCGAGCCTCGCGACGAATCCGCTGTTCTGCAGGATCTGGCACCGGAACGGCTGAAATCAATCGACGTGTGTAATCATTTTTTGGCTTTTGCAAGATTGAATCACGATCGCCTTCTTCAACAAGTAGGCCGTTTTGCATTACTGCAATTCGGTGAGACAAAATATCTACAACAGCTAAATCGTGGCTAATGAACAAGCAGGCAAACTTAAGTTTTTCCTGTAGTTCTTGCAATAGATCTAAGAAACGAGCCTGAACCGAAACATCTAGAGCAGATGTTGGTTCGTCTGCAATTAAAAGATCTGGGGTAAGGGCCAATGCACGTGCAATACCTACGCGCTGGCGCTGTCCGCCTGAAAGTTCGTGTGGGTAGCGATTTCGGTAGCTTCGAGGAAGCTCTACTTGATCAAGTAAATCTTCAACCATGTGTGCAAGTGCATCACCTTTAGCAAGTCCAGCCAAATAAATTGGTTCACCAATTGATTCACCGATTGGCAAACGTGGATTTAGCGAGCTGGCTGGATCTTGGAAAACGATGCCCGTATGGCGGCGAATTGATGAAAGATCCTTTTGAGTTGCGTGGCTAATATCTTTGCCAACAATTTCAATAGTTCCATCTTTAATTGGCAAAAGACCAATCGCTGCGCGTCCAACGGTGGTTTTACCTGAACCAGATTCTCCAACCAGACCAACAATTTCACCCGGGTAGATTTCCAGATTAAAGTTTTTAACCGCAGTAAATGCAGGGATGCGACCTCGTTTTGGATATTCAATCGTTACATCTGTCAGTTTAAGAACTGGTGCTGGTTTAGCGTTTTCAGAATATGGCAGTGCGCGCTTCTTGCTTGAACCTAACTTTGGAACCGCACCAAGAAGTTGCTGTGTATATGGGTGCTGTGGGTTATTGAAAATCTGATCAGCTGTGCCATGTTCGACAGTGATTCCATCTTTCATAACCAAAATCTCATCAGCCATATCTGCAACAACACCCATGTCATGGGTAATGAGCAAGATTGCCGAGTTGAGCTTGTCTTTTAGTCCACGCATCAAATCTAGAATTTCAGCCTGAACAGTTACATCAAGGGCCGTTGTTGGTTCATCTGCAACTAATAAACCAGGATCGCATGCTAGCGCTTGAGCGATCATGGCACGCTGGCGCTGTCCGCCAGAGAGTTGGTGAGGATATTTACTAATTGATTTTTCAGGTTCTGGAATATCGACCAAAGTGATTAATTCAAGTGCGCGCGCATGTGCCTGTGTCGGACCCATGTCAAAGTGGTTGCGTAAAGTTTCTACAATTTGGAAACCAATTGTGTAGACCGGGTTAAGGGCCGTCATTGGTTCTTGGAAAATATAAGCAACTTCACGGCCGCGGAATTTGCGCAATGTTGAAGCGTTAGCATTGAGCATTTCCTCTTGCTTAACCTGAACGCTTCCAGACATGCGCGCATTTGATGCCAGTAATGACATTAAACCAAGAGCAGTAGTTGATTTACCCGAACCTGATTCACCAACAATGGCAGTAACTTTGCCAGCGTTAAGTTCGAGGTTCATATCAATTACGGCTGGGTACCAAACACCATCTACCCAGAAATCAACATTGAAATCACTGATCTTTAATACTTGCTCAGACATGTGATGCCTCCGCCTTCTGTGACAAGATTGGTGCATGAGTAATCTCGATATTTTCAGGCCCCGAAGCAGTGTTTTCGCTGCTTACGTTGCTTACCTGGTTATCTTGATTATGGTTATTCAAACTCTCTTCACTAGCAATTTGCATGGATGCATCGTTGCAACATCCTGGGGTATCTTCACAGCCACTTTGAGCTACTTGATTTTGCATAGACCAAAGGTTGAACTCTTTGATGAAGGAATCAGAATCACTAATCCATTTGATCAAATCACCGTCGGTTGGCAACTGGTTGAAAGCATCGAAGCCAAATACACCATGAGTATTCAAGTTGCTGACAAAGTTATTTATGCTTGGGCTGCTCCCGCTCCCGGCAGATATCACAGTCGAACTATCCATCCCAGTGAGATTAAGGGAATGGATATTGGCGCCGATGGAGTTATTCGTCCGGGTGATAGTCCGAGAACGCACAGTGGTGCTGCGGCGTATCTTGCCATCTTGCGACTTAAGAGTTTTAGAGATTCGGGAAGTACTAACGGTTGTGACAGCAGCGTTGTTGTTAACAAGAACGCTCTTACCATCCTGATCGCCAGTTGTGTTATGGGCGTCGTTTTTAACATCTACCATTTCTAAGCACCAGCCTTTTTAACGGTCTTGGCACTTTCACGGTCTTTCTTTGTGATTCGGCGACGTTGACGTGGATCAAAAGCATCACGCAAACCATCGCCAATAAAGTTAATGCTAAGGGCGATTGTGATGATGAATAGGCCTGGATACCAAAATAGCCATGGACGCGTTGTAAATGAATCTTGGTACTGACTGATGAGAAGTCCCAATGAAACATCTGGTGCAACCACACCAAAACCTAAGTAAGAAAGGGCAGTCTCCAACAAAATCGCACCAGACATAAGTAGTGTCACTGACACGATGATTACGCCAACTGCGTTGGGCAGGATGTGTTTGAAAATGATTCGTCGATTACTTGCACCAGCTACACGCGCTGCATCGACAAATTCGCGTTCGCGGAGGGTGAGGAACTCACCGCGAACTAGGCGCGATAGGCCCGTCCAGGCAAATAAACCAAGGTAGAACGCTAAGAATCCGACGCCTAAGTTTCCAAAGTGGTAACCCACAACTGAACCAATAATGATTGCAGGAATTGTGATGATGAAGTCAGTAAAACGCATCAACACTGCGTCAATCCATCCACGATAGAAACCTGAGATCGCACCGATGATTGTTCCCAAAGTTCCGCCGATGATTCCGATTACAAACATAACCATGATGGAGCGTTGGGCGCCTCGCATTACAAGTGCGAAGTAATCACGGCCGATGTCATCTTGGCCAAATGGGTGCTCGCCTAAACCAAAACCTGCACCACCAAGAAACTTTGGGCGCAATGAAAATGTTGGGCAACCGACAAGACCTTCTTTACAGCCTTCGGAACGCAGTTCTGGTAAATCTTCGGTGCCGTAATGCCACCAACCTGGAACTTTGAAGGGGCCGATTTTTTGATCTAGTGCGCTAAATACAAAGAGAATCAAACCGACAATGATAAAAAGTGAGGTCATTGCGCCGCGGTGTCGAACGAATCGACGCAGAACAATCTGACCTTGGCTTAAACCTTCGGTCTCTTTATTAAAGATTGCGTTTTCGCCGCCATCTTGAGTTGTGGTTTCGACATCTGATGTATTTTTCTTAGCCATGATTTACCCCTTCCCTGCGCGGATGCGCGGATCGAGCGCTGAATACAAAAGATCAGCCACTAAGTTAGCAATCACGGAAAGTGAGGCAGTAATAAAGAAAACCGCCATCAATAAATTGAGGTCAAAAGAGTTAATCGCTTTATTAAATAAAGTTCCCATACCGATCCAGCCAAAAACGCGTTCGGTAATAATCGCTCCACCAATAAGGCCAGCAAAGTCAACGACCATAATCGTTGTAAGAGGAATCATCGTGTTACGGAAAGCATGGCGCATAATCACAGTTCGTTCGTTGAGGCCTTTAGCTCGCGCGGTACGAATGTAATCCTGGTTTAACACTTCAAGCAGAGTTCCACGTGAATAGCGGATATATCCCGCAAATGAAATCAAAGTAAGTGCAATAGTTGGCAAAATCATGTGGACCAAAATATCTAGAGTTGTAAACCAGAAATTTCCTGGCTCGAGTAATGGATTTACTTGACCTGTCGTTGGAATTGGTCGGAAATTAACCGCATCGGTAGACATGTATGGATTCCACGTCTGCATGAAACGATCTAATAGAGTGATAATTCCAATCAAAAAACCAGCGATAGCTGCTGTGCGAATTGTTGGACCGCGATCAATTTTTGCGAATTTGAGTCCCACTACAAATGCAATGCCGATAGTTGCTGCTAATTGAGCAAAAATAAGTAACCAATTGGCGTGATGATCAAATAGCCACTGATTTGGATAGTAGAGCACCAAAGCAATTACAGCCATGGCTTGCGCAGATCGAAGCGCTGCTTTGTTTTGTAAACCAGTTGAAAGTTGAGTTACTCCATAGGCGATTCCAATTGAGATTCCAAAGACAACAATCGGTCCAAGACCAGGCTTGGCAAACCAAGAAGTAAGACTCAACAAAGTTAATAGCGCAGCAGTTCCGAGGGCAACGACACCAAAAATCTGCCACACACGTTTGCGATCACCACTAATTATCGCCGACCAGATTACTCCGCTGGCAACACTGAGCCCGGTAATCCAAATAATGGGTATTTGAGGATTTGCTAGAAAGTTATTAAATTGAATTGCAAGAAATTCTTTGAGAAGAACTGCAACCCAGAAAATTGGAAGAGAAAACATTAGAAAAGAAACGAAAGTCATCGCATAATCAAAGCGGCTATATTGACGAAGCGCTGTAACGATTCCAATAGTGATACCTAAAACAATTGCAGTTATTGTTGCTAGGAAAACGAGGCGAATAGTAGTTGGAACTGCGGTTGCAATCGCTGAAGTAACTAATTGCGCATCACGAGTTTTTCCAAAATCAATGTGGCCAGTAAATCCAGCCAAAATTCCTTTAAGCCAAAGGAAGTAACGAAGTGGTGGCGGAACATCTAGTTGTAGCGTGCGCGTAAGCGCCAGAATCTGTTGCTTTGCATTGGGGTCGGTCGAAGTACGAAGTGCTTCGAGTGGGTCCCCAGAAATAGCGGCTAAGTTGTACAAAATAAAGCTTGATCCAAAGAGAATGACGCTCAAGATTCCTAGGCGTCTAAATATGTAAGCGACCATGTGGCCTTAACTCCCCCTTGAATGAATTGATTCTTGCTGTGCGGTGCCAAGAGTAAAGGCAAGTGGTGCTCAGAATCGCTTCCAAGCACCACTTGCCGTCTACATTTTTAAGCTAAAGCTAAGAACTTAGATCGTTAGATCTAACTTCTTAGTAGTGCCACTCCCAGTAGTTCCAGACCAAGTTTGGTGTCAACGGTGCTGGCTTGATACCGATTAGATCTGAGTTCACTGCTGTAGCAGCTGGGTGAGCGAAGATAGGTAGAGAAATCGCATCTGCCATAAGCAAACGCTCTGCCTGAATGTACTTCGCTGTGATTTGTGCATCTGGCAACTTCACTTCTAATGAGTGCAAGATCTTGTCTAGAGCTGGGTTGTCATAACCAAGGAAGTTATTTCCGCCATCGCTCTGGAAGTTTGCATTAGTACCAGTCTGTGTAACAGATGATGGGCACCATGCAAAGAACTGTGCATCGAATGAGTTGTCATCTAGGAAGCCTGACCAACCTGAAGTACCAGTTGTATTGACATCAAAACCTGCCTTAGCAAGTGCTGCCTTTACAAGTGCTGCTTCTGAAGCACGACGTGAGTTATTTGGTTGACCCCAAAGAAGCTTAACCTTTACAGATCCGCTTCCAGCCTTAGCTGTTGGGTAGTGCTTCTTGACCAATGCAAGAGCTGTAGCTGTGCGCTTCTCTTGTGTTCCAGCCGTGTACTTGCTTACACCGTTTGGACCAACAATCTTTGAGTAAGCAGCCTCACCTGGAAGTGTAAACAATGAGTTCACAACTGTTGCAGATGAGTTAATTGGCTTAATGAGCTTCTCAACGATTTCTTCACGTGGGTATGCAAGCAAGAATGCTGTGCGTAGATCCTTACCCTTTTGTCCACTCGATGCAGCAAATGGGCCGTTGTAAGTAGTTGTTGTGCCTGATGCTGCGCCAACGCGTACGTCAACGTGCTCGTAGCAAGCATTAGTTCCACCAATAACAGTTACACCCTTGATCGCCTTCAACTGAGCAACTGCGTCAGCTGTTGGTTGACCCTGGTAAACGTCGATTTCCTTGTTAGCAAGTGCCTGAGCAGCTGCAGTTCCATCAGAAATGAACTTGAAAACAACTGTTTCAATTCCTGAAGTCTTTGGACCTGAGTTGTACTTAGGGTTGAGCTTCAAAGTTACGTTCTGATCAGCAACTGCTGAATCAACTAGGAATCCACCATTGCTTACAAGTAGGAGTGGGTTTGTCTTGTCATTGATTGTATTGATGTTGAAATCTTCTGACCAAACTTTACCGATCTTCTTCAATGTAGCTGTGTCCTTAGTCTGGAACGCCTTTACGAAGCGATCACGTGCAGCTTCGTTTTCAGCAACTGTTCCAAGCTTTGACTTTCCTTCAGCCATAAGAACGAGAGCGTGAACTGCTGATGGTCCTGGACCATAGAGTTCCCAATCAGGAATCTTCTTGCTAAAGCGAAGAGTTACAGACATTTTGTCTGAAGAAAGAGTTGGTTCACCAACGATTGAGTTGTCATAAACGCCTGTGTATCCACCTGCGTTAAATGCTGGGACAACCTTTGTATCTCCTGGATCTCCAAGGCCTGCAGCCTTTGAATAATCTGAGCTCAAAAGGATGTGGCTTAGTAGAAGATCTTCACCAGTAATTGGTGTGCCATCTGACCACAAACGTCCTGGGTTAACTGTGTACTGAACACGGAAATCAGAGTTTGTATTCTTTACAACTTTGAAAGTTCCAAATGTTGTGTTGCGTACAAGGTTCTTCTTGTCATCGTAATAAGTAAAACCTGAACCTGATAGATAAGCGATATCACTGTTAGTAACCAAATTTGTATCTGGTGTACCTGGGTTCAGTGATGTCAATGCATTGCTAGCTACGATAATTACAGTTGAACGTGTTGCTGCAACAGCTGGAGCTGCTACACCAAGAACGAGTGCTGTAACTGACGCAACGGCAAACGCGACCTTCGCGCTGCGATTTAACTTCATGTGTCCTCCTCGAGGGATAAGTAAAAGCGTCTGTGGAGAGTCGACCTGCCCCATAGGCGCTTTTGGTGGGCAGAGTCTGCCTTACGCCGAAGGGTGCATGCAATACGCCACGAATTTGCATGAGCGTGGCTTTTGTAACGATTGCCGTAATAAATAGGTAAGTACGGCTAAGCGTTTAACCGTGAGTGCGCGCCGCCTCTATTTTGGCCGTGGTCAGCCGAGGCGCTGCGATTGCCCAAAGGAGTAGGCCCAAAACGGCCGAGACAAAATATGGGCTTCGAAGCGCGGACTCCCGTGAGACAAAGTGGGTCATCACAGCAACTAATCCACCACCAAGGCCCATTCCAATTGGGATCGAACCCCAGGCAAAGAATCGATACACACTATTTACTCGACCCAATAAATGCGTCGGAATAATACTTTGGCGCAATGAGACCGTGATGGTGTTCCATAAAACCGCGACAAAACTTTCAACCACCGTTAACACCCAGACAACCTGCCAAGAACTTGTTAGTCCGATAATTAATGCACCGATTGGAAATGCAGCAAGCGCAAGTGCCAATGATGGTCCACTTCCTAATTTGGCAGATACTTTTGGTGCAAGTAATCCACCAACGGTTCCACCAACTGCGCCAGCGGTTCCAAGAACGGCAAAAGTAAAAACGGACGTATGTAAAACTTCTTGTGCAAATAAAATATAAACCGCTCCCACCAAAGTTCCTAGACCGTTCATCGATCCCAAAATTATGGCCATCGGGCGCAATAGAGGATGAGCCCATAGCCAAGTGAAGCCTTCTTTGATCTGAGATTTAAAGTTGATTTTTTCTCGTGGCTTATCATCTGAAACTGGCTTGAAACTCCCCTTTAAAGTTGCGATTAAAGCTACAGCAATAAAAAATGATGCGGCGTCGAAGAAAAATGGAACAAATATTGCAACGCCGATTAGCAAAGAACCTACGGGTGGACCGATAAAACTATTTGTAAGCGATTCAGCCGACCACATACGACTATTTGCGGTCTCAAGGTTTTCTTTATCTACAACTGAAGGCATCAATGTCTGTGCACTGTTATCGCGCAATACTTCGGCTAAACCAAAGAGAAAAGCTGTTACTAATAAGATCAGATAAAGCGGCCAATTAGTTTCTAAATTAGTGAGCGACGTAAGTTCATCGAGTGAGGGAAGAGAAGCCCGATTGAGAAAAACAATGGCTCCAACGCACACAGTTAAGCATCCGCGCATGAAATCCATCCCCACAATGAGCTTGCGGCGATCAAATCGATCAGTTAAGACTCCTGCATGAAGGGTAAAAACAAGCCAAGGTAATCGTGAAGCAAAACCTGCTGCAGCAATCAACATTGGTGAACGAGTCACTGCAGATGCAAGCCATGGATAAGCAACCATCGAAACGCCATCTCCCAGATTTGAAATAGCTGTGGCGGTCCATAGTTTCCAATAAGAGGCACCTAGAGGTTTATTTTTTCGAGCAGAACCTAAGCCCTTAGTTTTCATAGGGTTGAGAATAACTGATTACAGAAGTAAGTCATGGTGATGGGTCTAGGCTGGCGCTATGCAAACTGCAATTGCATTAATAGCAGTTGTATTTCTATTTAATGTGGCCCCGGCATTTGCCCCTCCGACCTGGAGCGTTTTAGTTCTTTTCTCACTCAATAGCGATTTGCACCCATTTGTTCTGGTGTTGCTTGGTGCGATTAGTGCTGGATCTGGGCGCTTAGTTCTGGCCAAAGCAACTGGATTGCTTCGCAACCGAATCAATAAGAAAACTTTAGAAAATCTAAAGGATGCACAGCATCTTTTAGAGGAAAAATCCTCGCGCAAATTCATAACTGTGCTCCTATTTATAATTTCACCTTTACCCTCTGCGCAGTTATTTGAAGCCGCAGGCTTAATTGGTGTGAAGTTAATTCCGCTGACTATCGCCTTTTTTTCTGGACGCTTGATTACCTACAGTTTTTATATAACCGGTGCTAACGAACTCAAAGCTCATGGCATTGCAGAGTTAATTACTAAAGAGTTAACGTCAGTATGGGCAATTCTCCTGCAACTTCTTATGATTGCAGGAGTAGTTCTACTTACCCGCGTGAGATGGAGCCGCTTTCATAAAAAGAAAAGTTAGAGCGCTAAATTCTTGGTGATTTGCTCTGCGTGATCAATGGCATGACGGGTATATCCCTTTAACCACTTTTCAACTGTGAACTCACCTGATTCAGTGTGCACGCCCGAAAGTTTTAACTGTTCTGGGTTCAGGCGCTTAATAATTTCAAGTGAACCGGCACGTACGGCTTTGAATACTTCAATGGAAACCTGCACAGGTAGTTCTTCATAACCAAGTGTTGGATGACTTCCCCATGCGCCTTCGTCATAGCCTTGAATCATTGAACCTGGTTCGGCAATTAAACGACGCAAGCGCGCATATGACTGTGCTTCGCTATCTGCGCAGTGATGAATTACTTGTCTAGAACTCCAGTCTTGACCAACTTGGGTATCCAACTTTGATTCGGGAACATTTGTTGCAATAGCTAGAAACTCGTTCGTTGCTTTTTCATATGCATCGGCGTATTCAGCGATTGTTGTCATAGTTTTCAATCCGTTCCTTGGCTAGTTAAGGTCAGAGTTCAAGGTTCTAATATAACAATATAAAAAAGAACGGTCCCCGTGCTCGCGCACGGGAACCGCTCTACCCTCGATATTTAATTCGGGATTAACCGATCTTTGCTACCTGAGCAAGTGACTTCTTTAGAAGATCACCATCGATAACGCTGAAGCCAAGTGGTCCGCCAACATCCTTAGAGCACTTTGGGCTCAAGATGTAAGTAGCGAAAGCCTTAACAGCTGCAGCTTTTGCGGCATCTGGGTACTTTGTATCAGCGAGAAGGTAAGACACGATACCTAGTGGGTATGCGCCTTTTTCCTTAGTTGCGTAGTCATATGTTAGGAAGCCATTTGCATCCTGTGTTGCTGATGCAAGGAATGCACCAACACCAGTTGAGTCTGGAACAACTGATGATCCAGCTGGGTTGATTACGTTAGCAATCTTTAACTTATTTGCTGTTGCATAGTTAACTTCAGCATAAGTAATTGAGTAAGGAGTCTTGCCTGCGAGTTGTGAAACACCTGTTGATGAGGCTGCACCAACGACGCGACCCAAGTTTGCAACTGCGTTGATGTCACCAGGGAATGAATCCTTAAAAACTTTGTTCTTAGCTTTTGTCCAAACAGATGATGCTGACTTAGCTAAGTAGTTGGTGAAGTTCTCTGAAGTTCCAGATGAATCAGATCGGTAGACAACTTTGATTGGCTTATCTGGCAATGTGTAGTGCTGCTGTACAACCTGTGTGCGAAGAACAATTGGATCACCCTTTGCATCCTTCTTTTGGGTTTCCGTTTGCATCTTTCTTGTAAATAACCTTTGTTGTTGAACGGTTGTTATCAGCAACAATCGCTGGGTCGTTCCAACGAGTAATTGTTCCACCGAAAATTCCAGCAATAGTTGAAGCTGAAAGTGAAAGTGTTGTGCGTGCAGGTAAGTTGTGCAAAATTGCGATTGGAGCTGCAACTAGTGGGACGTGAATAAGAGTTGAACGCTTTGTCGATGCTGTGTAAGCACCGTCTGACATCCAGAAATCACCAATTGACTTATCTGAGTTAGCTTGACCAGTTCCTGATGATGATGATGCATAGACATAAGTATTTGGAGTGCTTGACGCGAATCCAGCTTTGCAACCTTCGATAAGTAGGGCTGGGAAAGATGCTCCTGAACCTTGAAGATCAACTGCATATGCTGGTGTGCCTGCTACTAGGCCGAACGCGAG
>CAINSH010000164.1 GCA_903852955.1 uncultured Actinomycetes bacterium
CACGTACTTCTCCTATCGGAATGGTTCGGATCCGTCACCCAAACCTTTTCGTGGATAAGCGTGACATCATTTAGGTAAAAATGCCAACATTTTGTGATAATTATTTAAGTGCGTGTCGCAAATTATTTTTAATTAATTTTATGCATCTATGGAAAATTTCATAAATATTTAATAGCAGATAAGAAAATTTCATTAAAAATTATTAAAAAACCCAATTTCTTACAAAATCAGACAATCTCGCCCTCAGATTGAGGATTTACGCGTAAATTTCGGCTTTCAGCCTCCTTTTCGAGGGCAAATTTGTCCGTTTTTATGTCAAATTTTCTAAAAGTTGGAAGAAAACTGGCCAGTAATGCCACCGAAATAATGCAGATAATTCCCCCTGCAGTGACGGAAAAAGTTAATGAAAATGCTGCTGCCATTCCAGCTGCGCGCATCTGTCCAGCAAGGGGACCTAATGAATATGAGAGCAGTTCGATACCAGCAAGACGTCCGCGGAAATTATCTGGAATTGTTTGGTTCCACATCGCTGATCTAAACAGCGCACTGATCATGTCGGATGCACCGGCGGCGGCTAAGAAAAACAGCACCAGGGCAAGGTAATTAGTTGCCCCAGCTAATGCGATCGCTGCGCCCCAGCCAATTGCGGCCCACATAATTGCCCGCCCATAGAAGCGAACATTTTTCGTCCAACCACTTGTGATGGTCACCGCAATTGAACCAATAGTTCCTGCGGCATAAAGCAAACCAAGTGCCCAAGGCGTTCCAAGTTGATCTGCCCAAAAAGGAATCAGGGCAGTAGGCATTGCAAAAAACATTGCAGCCAAATCGATGAGGTAAGTGCCCAATAAATCTTTGCGGGCAAAGGCATATTTGATTCCTTCAAATAAGCCAGCCAGAGATGGCTTTTCGGCCTCTTTTGAAGGCGGGATATTGCTAAGCAGGGCAAGCAAAATTAAGGAAATAACAAAGGTTGCAATATCGGCGGCATAACCAACCGCTACCGAAAAAGTGGATATAAGAATTCCGCCAATAGTTGGACCAATGATCACACCGGCCTGCCATCTAATACTCATCAGCGCTGCAGCTGCCGTCATATCTTCATGATCGACAAGTCGAGGAAGGGCGGCCTGCATTGCCGGTTGTCGCAATCCGCTAGTTGCTGCAAAGAGGCCAGAGACCACATAAATAAGAAGAATTGAAGGGGAGTCCAAGAGCGAATTAATAAGCAATAAAGCGGTAAATAAAAGTGAGAGTGCTTCGGTAATCCAGATTAATTTCTTGCGATCTATGGCATCGGCCAAGACTCCACCGTAAAGGCCAAAAATAACCAAGGGCACGATTTCAATTAGGCCGCTAATGGCCACTGCGACGTAGGAGTTGGTCAGCTCTTTAATCTGAAAAGGCACAGCAACATAAGTAATCATTGATCCGAAATAGGAAATGAGTCCGGCCGCCCACAAATTACGAAAATCGCGGGATTTACGCAGCGGAGAGATATCTATTGCGTACTTGGCCATCGGTGAAGATTAGTTGAAAGTATGTTCAGCTGCAGGAAATGAGCCCTGCGAAACGTCGGCCGCAAATTCGCTAGCTGCGGCCAATAACTCACTTCGCATATTCCGGTAAGCCTTGGCAAGTTTTGGTGGGTTTTTAGTAATTCCCATCATGTCAGTCCAAACAAGTACTTGTGCATCACAGTTTACTCCAGCGCCAATTCCGATAGTTGGAATCTTTAATGCCGCAGTAATTCGAGCAGCAAGATCGGCCGGAACAAGTTCAAGGACAATGGCAAAAGCCCCAGCTTTTTCAAGGGCAAGTGCGGCGT
Source organism: uncultured Actinomycetes bacterium (assembly GCA_903852955.1). GTDB lineage: Bacteria > Actinomycetota > Actinomycetes > Nanopelagicales > Nanopelagicaceae > Planktophila. Next base: position 1,829 of record CAINSH010000164.1, read on the forward strand.
CAAGGATGGCCTCACCGTCGCTGCGGCCCTGGACTTTGTAGCCACTTAATAAATGGACGGCTTGTGGCGTTAAGCCAACGTGCCCCATTACGGGAATTCCAGAAGCGACTAATTTTTCAACCGTTGCAAGATGTGGGCCTTCGATTTTTACTCCCATGGCACCAGACTCTTTGAAGAATCTAGTCGATGTAGCAAGGGCTAATTCTGGCGATGATTCATAAGAACCAAATGGCAGATCGGCAATGACTAAAGCCCGCTTTGAAGCTCTAACAACGGCGCGGGTCAATGGAATTAACTCATCGACCGTGACCGGAATTGTGTTGATTTCCCCTAAGAAATTATTGCCCGCGCTGTCGCCAACCAAAAGCACGGGAATACCAGCTTCGTCAAAGATTTCTGCCGTCATCTGCTCATATGAAGTGAGCATGGCCCATTTTTCGCCACGAGTTTTTGCCGCAGCTAAATCAGCAATTGTTATGCGTCGGTGCACGGCACCGCCATAAAGGCTTTCCATATTTTCCTCTCCTCGACGCTGCCAAAAGCAGTCCCCGGGTACAGGCACAAGGGTACCCCCGTTACACTTGAAAAATGAAGTTGTCTGTAGCGCTAGCTCAGATCAACCCAACCGTGGGAGATCTTGCGGGCAACGCTGCCTTGATTAAATCCAGTGTGCAGTCTGCCCAATCTGCAGGAGCGCATCTGATTGTCTTTCCCGAAATGATTATTACGGGTTATCCAGTTGAAGATTTGGCGCTTCGTCCTTCTTTCCAAGCAGCAAGCATCAACGCCCTTGAAGAAGTGGCTTCACAGATTAAAGGCGACATCGTTGCAATTGTTGGATATTTGGACAAGGGCCCACAAAATGCGGTGGCCGTAATTCATGAAGGAAAAATCAAAGCCCGCTATGTCAAACGACATCTACCTAACTACGGCGTATTTGATGAATTCAGAAATTTCACACCAGGTACCAGCGATTTAGTTGTCCGCATTCATGGCGTTGATGTGGCAGTTGCAATTTGTGAAGATATTTGGCACTCCATGGACGCCGTAGCCGCGCGCAAACCCGGTTTAGTTGTAGTTCCTAACGGTTCACCTTTTGAGCGCAATAAAGATGATGTGCGATTGGCGCTGGTTCAAAAGCGTGCCAAAGAAATCGGTGCACCTCTTGCTTATGTCAACATGACTGGGGGACAGGATGACTTGGTTTTTGATGGTGACACAATTGTGGTGGATAAAGCTGGGGCGTTAATTGCTCGGGCAGTTCAATTTGAGGATCAACTTTTAATTGTTGAAATTGATTGCGCAGAATCTAGCTCAACCCCAGATGTTGTTATTTCTGATGATGTAGCTGCGCCGGCAAAAACTGCGAACGGTCTCATTGCGCCAAGGCTTAGTGATCAAGCCGAGATGTGGGCGGCCCTTGTTATTGGACTTCGAGATTACATAAAAAAGAATGGCTTCAAATCCGTTCTTGTTGGTCTTTCAGGAGGTATTGATTCAGCCCTCGTTGCCGCCATTGCAATCGATGCTGTGGGTGCGGTGAATGTGCATGGTGTTGCGATGCCAAGCAAGTATTCATCCGATCATTCAGTAGAAGATGCCGCAGCGTTGGCTAGTGCCACTGGGATTAGTTTTAGAACAATTTCGATTGAACCCATGGTTGAAAGCTTTTTGAGCAACCTTTTGCTAAAAGGCATCGCTGAAGAAAATCTACAAGCACGTGTGCGCGGAACAACGTTAATGGGGATTTCAAACCAAGAGGGTCACATCGTTTTGGCAACCGGAAACAAGAGCGAATTAGCCGTTGGTTATTCAACTCTTTATGGCGATGCAGTAGGCGGTTTTGCACCGATCAAAGACATTTACAAAACCGATGTGTGGGCACTGGCCACATGGCGAAATGCTCAGGCCGTCGCCAATGGTCAAACCCCACCAATACCGCAGCGTTCAATTACAAAAGAGCCAAGCGCTGAACTTCGCCCGGATCAAAAAGACTCAGACTCGTTACCTGACTATTCCTTGCTTGACCAAGTCTTGCGTCTCTATGTCGATGAAGATCACGGCTTCGATGCCTTACTAAAAGATGGATTTGATGAAGTATTAATTCGCAGAGTTATTTCATTAGTAGACAAAGCCGAATACAAACGCCGGCAATATCCACCTGGTGCCAAGGTTTCAGGCCGAGCTTTTGGCAAAGATCGCCGTTTACCAATGACTTCGCGCTGGAATGAGATCTAAGTTTTTGCGAATTACTTGCAACTCGCACATTTTATTGTTTTAAGTAGAATTTACTTGTGAAATCAATTGTTACTTGGCTCTTTACGCGAAATCGCGTCGTTGATTTCTGCCTATCCACATCCTGCAGCTGCTGATTCTCGTAGCCCGCAATACCCCGCAGTGACTTAATTATTTTCATTCAATTTTTCTAGGGAGAATCATGAGCGTTTACAACACAATTACAGAAGCATTTGGAAACACACCTTTAGTTCGCATTAACAAGATCAATGATGGCTCAGCAGGAAATGTCTATGCAAAGCTGGAGTTCTATAACCCAACTTCTTCAATTAAAGATCGCTTAGCAATTGCAATGATTGATGCTGCAGAAGCTAGCGGAGCGCTAAAACCAGGCGGAACCGTAGTTGAAGCAACTTCTGGAAACACAGGAATCGGCGTTGCAATGGTTGCCGCAGCTCGTGGTTACAAATCTATTTTCACTATGCCTGAGTCAGTTTCAAAAGAGCGTCGTAAGTTAATTTTAGCTTTTGGGGCAGAACTTGTTTTAACTCCAGCTGCCGACGGAATGAAAGGGGCAGTTGCAGCCGCTGAAAAACTCGGTGAATCTGGCGCTGTTCTAGTTCGCCAATTTGAAAATGAGGCAGGACCTGCAATTCACTACAAGACAACTGGCCCAGAAATTTGGCGCGATCTTGATGGCAAAGTTGATGCCTTTGTTTCAGGAATTGGTACCGGTGGAACAATTACCGGCACGGGGCGTTTTTTGAAAGAGAAAAACCCAGCAATCAAAATTTTTGGTGTCGAACCAGCAGCATCGCCAATTTTAAATGGTGGAGCACCAGGTCCACACCCACTGCAAGGAATTGGGCCTAACTTCATTCCAAATATTTTGGATCGAACAGTTTATGATGAGATTTTGGATGCAACGGCAGATGATGCGATGAAGTATGCACGTCGTGCTGCTGCAGAAGAGGGAATTTTGGCGGGTATTTCTTCAGGAGCAACGCTGTGGGCCGCAACTGAAGTTGCAAAGCGTCCAGAGTTTGCAGGAAAAAACATTGTTGTAATCCTTGCTTCATCTGGTGAGCGATATCTATCAACGGTTTTGTATCAGGATTTAGCTGAATAAAAATGTCAATCATCAGCAGAATAAAAGAAGATTTGGATAACGCGCTGACCCACGACCCTGCTGCGCGTAATCGTTTAGAGGTAGCTCTTGCTTATCCAGGTGTTCATGCAGTTTGGGGTCACCGAATTTCTCACCTGCTGTGGAAACTGAATTTGAAATTGCTGGCACGCATTCATTCAAATGCAGTTCGCTTTACTACAGGTGTAGAGATTCACCCAGGTGCCACAATTGGTCGTAGGTTTTTCATTGACCACGGGATGGGCGTTGTTATTGGTGAAACTACAATCATTGGCGACGATGTAATGGTGTATCACGACGTTACTTTGGGTTCACGCGGTTTCACGCACAGCAAGCGCCACCCAACTATTGAGAACAATGTGATTCTGGGTGCCGGGGCCAGAATCATTGGAAACGTCACGGTTGGTGAAGGCTCTCGAATTAGTGCCAACATGGTTGTAACTCGAGACGTTCCGGCGCGTTCTACGCTTGAAAGCAGCGATAGTTTCTCCATCTAGTTAACACGTCCGTAACTTCTCTTTGTAAGAATGCATCGCATGAGCACAGAGATTAGTAAGCAGCAGGAGTTCGTTCTTCGCACTTTAGAAGAGCGAGATATTCGCTTTGTGCGCTTGTGGTTTACCGACGTGTTGGGCTTTTTAAAATCTGTCGCAATTGCACCGGCTGAACTTGAAAATGCATTTGCCGAAGGAATTGGTTTTGATGGTTCAGCAATCGAGGGCTTTGCCCGTGTTACTGAATCAGACATGTTAGCTAAACCAGATCCTGCAACATTTTCTATCTTGCCTTGGAGAACTGAAGCCCCAGGAGCTGCACGTATGTTTTGCGACATTGTCATGCCAGATGGCGCGCCCTCACCTGCAGATCCAAGAAATGTCTTACGTCGCACTTTAGAAAAAGCAGCCAGCATGGGTTACACCTGCTACACCCACCCTGAGATTGAGTTCTTCTTATTTAAAGAAAAACCTGAAGCAGGAAAAGCTCCGATACCAGTTGATCAAGGTGGCTACTTTGATCACACACCTGCGGTTGTAGGTCATGATTTCAGGCGCCAAGCAATTACTTTGCTAGAAGCTATGGGGATTTCAGTGGAATTCTCACATCATGAAGGTGCACCTGGGCAACAGGAAATTGATTTGCGCTATGCCGATGCATTGAGTACGGCAGATAACATCATGACGTTTCGACATGTAATTAAAGAAGTAGCAATGGATCAAGGCTTCCATGCATCCTTTATGCCAAAGCCATTTACAGATCATCCAGGTAGCGGAATGCACACTCACGTTTCACTTTTTAAGGGTGAAGAGAATGCTTTCTATGATTCAACTGCCGAACTAAATCTTTCAAAGGTTGGCCGTTCATTTATCGCAGGTCTTTTAAAGCATGCTCCAGAAATTACTGCAATTACAAATCAGTGGGTTAATTCTTATAAACGTTTGCATGGCGGGGGAGAAGCACCAGCTTTTGTTAACTGGGGACCAAGTGATCGCGGCGCCCTTGTTCGTGTTCCTATGTATAAGCCAAAGAAAGAAAACTCAACAAGAATTGAATTTAGATCACCAGATACCGCTTGTAATCCATACCTTGCTTATGCAGTAATGCTTGCCGCTGGATTAAAAGGCGTTGAAGAAGGCTATGTATTAAAGGATTCAAAGGATCCAGTTTCGCTGCCATCAAATCTGAACGAAGCCATCATTGAGATGGAAAAGAGTGAGCTAGTACGCCAAACTTTGGGTGAACATGTCTTTGAATATGTATTGCGCAATAAGCGCGCCGAATGGCAGGACTATCGCCGCCAGGTCAGTGCGTATGAATTAGATCGTTATTTGCCAGTTCTTTAATCTGCGCGTTACCCTTAGGCCATGAACACACGCAGTCTCCTCCTTAGCTGCCGTGGCGGGGTCAAATAACCGATCCCCTCGCTGCGGGGTTTGTCGTATCGGTAAACAGACAAATTCCGCACACAAATAAGGAGCAATAGAAATGAATTTTCCTAAGCAAGTACCTTCAACGATGCCAGTGCATCGCTACGAACCTTTTCATCCAATAGATCTTCCAGATCGCACCTGGCCTAATAAGAAAATCACGAAAGCACCACAGTGGTGCTCAGTAGATCTTCGAGATGGCAATCAAGCGCTTATCGATCCAATGGACACGCCTCGTAAGTTAGCTATGTTCAAACTTTTGGTAGCGATGGGTTACAAAGAGATTGAAGTAGGTTTCCCAAGTGCTAGCCAAACTGATTTTGATTTCGTCCGTAAAATTATTGAAGAGAACTTGATTCCAGATGATGTAGTTATTCAGGTTTTGACACAGGCACGCGAAGCTTTAATCGTGCGGACTTTCGAAGCAATCAAGGGTTCAAAGCAGGCGATTGTTCACCTTTATAACTCAACCTCTACTTTGCAACGCCGAGTTGTCTTTGGTCTTGAAAAAGATGGCATCAAGAAGATAGCAACTGATGCGGCCAAAATCTGTCTTGATTTAGTAAAGACAGTTCCTGAAACTAAAGTTTCATTTGAGTATTCACCAGAGTCATATACCGGCACTGAACTCGAATTTGCCGTAGAGGTTTGCAACGCAGTTAATGATGTGTGGAAGCCAACGCCACAGTGGAAAACCATTATGAACTTGCCAGCAACGGTTGAAATGGCGACACCAAATGTTTACGCCGATTCAATCGAATGGATGTGTCGCAATCTTAATAACCGTGAAAGCGTGATTGTTTCACTTCACCCACATAATGATCGTGGCACAGGAGTTGCTGCTGCCGAACTTGGTTACTTGGCAGGGGCCGATCGAATTGAGGGAACTTTATTCGGTAATGGTGAACGCACCGGAAATGTTTGTCTAGTAACGCTTGGAATCAACTTAGTTACTCACGGCATTGATCCGCACATTGATTTTTCAAATATCGATGAAGTCCGCCGAACCGTTGAATATGCCAATCAATTGCGTGTACCTGAGCGCCATCCTTATGGCGGAGACCTTGTATTTACTGCATTTTCTGGTTCGCACCAAGATGCAATTAAAAAAGGTTTTGAGCATTTAGCTAAAGATGCAAAAGCTGCAGGTAAAGAAGTTCGTGATCACACATGGGCGATCCCATATTTGCCAATTGATCCGCTTGATATTGGACGCAGTTACGAAGCAGTTATTCGCGTGAATTCACAATCAGGTAAGGGCGGTGTTGCTTATCTGATGAAGAACGAACATCACCTTGATTTGCCTCGTCGATTGCAGATTGAGTTTTCAAAAAATGTCCAAGCCAAGACTGATGCTGAAGGCGGCGAAATCAGCCCTGATGATCTATGGAATATCTTTGAAGATGAATATCTTCCAACTGATAGTGCGCCATGGGGACGCTTTCGTCTTAAGGGTTTGAGTCAGACCTCCACACTTGGAGAAGATGTTCACTTAACGGTTTCATTGACCGATCGCGGTGAAGTTCATGAACTTAAAGGACAAGGCAACGGACCAATCGCCGCGTTTTGTAACATCTTGCAAAGCTATGGTGTTGATGTACGCGTTCTAGATTATTACGAGCACGCACTTTCAGCCGGTGGCGATGCATCGGCTGCAGCATATTTGGAATGCGCAATTGATGGAGATGTCTTCTGGGGTGTTGGAATTGATCCAAACACCACAACGGCCTCACTTAAAGCGGTCGTGTCTGCCATAAATCGCGCAATTCGCTAAAGCACGCACTACCTTTGCCCGTATGAGTTTGTATCGGGATGAGGCAATTGTCCTTCGTACCCAAAAACTGGGTGAAGCCGATCGCATCATCACGATGTTAACCAAAGAGCACGGGCGTATTCGAGGCGTTGCTAAAGGTGTGCGACGAACCAAATCAAAGTTTGGCGCCCGCCTAGAACCTGGAAGTCATATCGATATCCAGTTGTATACCGGAAAAACCTTTGACACCGTCACTCAGGTAGAAGCGCTAATGAATTATGGCGAAGCACTAACTGATGATTATCAACGCTGGACAGTTGCGGCAGCGATTCTTGAAGCTGCAGAACGATTTACCAGCCAAGAAAACGAACCTGCGCTTCAAGAGTTTGGATTAGTTGTTGGCGGAATGAAAGCTTTGGCAGAAAATCGGTACGAACCCTTACTCATTCTTGATGCATTTTTGTTGCGCTCTTTAGCCGTTGCAGGTTATGCGCCATCGATGACAATTTGTTCACGCTGTGAAAAACCAGGCCCGCACCGATACTTTTCTTTAGTTGGCGGTGGTTCAGTTTGTTCAGATTGCAGACCTTCAGCGTGTGCAACTCCGGCCCCGGAAACTTTAGAACTAATGGGCGCACTGCTTAGTAGTGACTGGGAAACTGCAAGTGCGAGTGAAGGAAAATTTCGTCGTGAGGCTAGTGGATTAATTGCCGCTTACTTACAATGGCACCTTGAACGTGGCTTAAGGAGTTTGCCAATGGTGGAGCGCGTATGACGATTCATATCCCCAATCACGTTGCAGTTGTCATGGATGGAAATGGCCGTTGGGCGAAACAACGCGGACTAGCGCGTACTGCAGGCCATGAGGCAGGAGAAGCCGCGCTTTTTGATGTTGTTGAAGGTGCCATTGAATTTGGAGTTAAAGAGTTGAGTGCCTATGCATTTTCGACAGAAAACTGGCGCAGATCACCTGATGAAGTTAAGTTTTTGATGGGCTTTAATCGCGACGTCATTAGGCGACGTCGAGATCAAATGAATGAACTTGGTGTACGAGTTCGTTGGGTTGGGCGCCCAAAACGTTTGTGGAGCAGTGTTATTAATGAGTTAGAAGAAGCTGAAGAGTTAACTGCCAAGAACAAAGTATTAACTTTAAATATGTGCGTTAATTATGGAGGCCGTGCTGAAATAGTGGACGCGGCAGCAGAGTTAGCCCGTGATGTTAAACGTGGCAAATTAAAAGCAGATTCGATCACTGAAAAGGTTTTTGCGAAGTATTTAGATTCTCCCAAAATGAGCGATGTCGATCTATTTTTACGCTCATCTGGAGAACAACGAACCAGTAATTTTCTGCCTTGGCAGAGTGTTTATGCCGAACTTGTTTTCATGGATGTTTTGTGGCCAGATGTAACTAGAAAAACCTTATGGAAAGCTATCGAAGAGTATTCACAAAGAGATAGAAGGTTCGGAAAAGCTTAACATTTCGGGCAGAGGCCAAATATTTCGGCAGTATGTCCAACATCTTTGAAACCATGTTCGCTGGCAATAGTTTTGGCCCATTTTTCAATAGCGCCACCTTCAATTTCTACTGTATCTCCGCAACCCTTACATACGAGGTGATGATGGTGAGCACCTCCGCACATGCGATAAATAGCTTCTCCATCATCTCGGCGCAGGACATCAACTATTTTGTCACTCACTAAAGATTGAAGCGATCGATAAACCGTTGTTAATCCAATGCTTTCACCTTCACGCTGCATAAGTCGGTAAACCTCTTGTGCGCTTGCAAACCCACCTGCACGTTCGAGAGTGCTTAAAACGCGGGGATTAGATCGACTCATCCAATGTTTCCAACTATAAGCCACATGGCAATTACACCAATAACTGTCATTAGCATTGTGATTTTTGACGGATGTCGTGAATGCGCCTCCGGTAAAATATGTGAAGTTGCCAAGTAAATTACAAAACCTGAAAACATCGCTAAATAAATGGCCAAAGTGGGATCGCTAATAACTACATAAGTGCCAAGAGTCGCACCACTTATGCGCATTAGAGCATCAAGGCCAAGTAGCGCAATTGCACGTTTTGTCCAATGGCCACTTTTGATAAGAAGTGAAACAGTATTTAAGCCATCAGAAAACGCATGAGAAAGTATGGCGATGAATACTGCTAGGCCAAGAGCATTGCTAACTTTGAATGAGAGTCCAAGAGCTACCCCGTCTAGGAAAACATGCCCGCCCATTGCAAGAGCACCAAGGGTGCCAGCGATATTTGCGGAATGGTCATGGTCATGGCCATAGTCAGATTCGGCAGGTTCATGTGAGCCAAAAATCTGTTCTGCAAAATGCAGCGTTAAGAATCCAATTACAAATGCGATTGAGACAACTGGAACATTGCCAAAAGTATCCGTATTGAGTTCAAAAACCTCAGGCAGTAAATCAAAGGCAACAAGTCCCAAAAGAAGTCCGGCGGAAAGACCGAGTACTAAATGGAGTCGATCTCGGGAGCGGATGGCCAAGAAACCACCGGCCGATGTTGCTATTGCCGTTACTGCTGCCAAGCCGATTGCGATATTCATGGGTGGAAGGTATCACAAATGAAAATGGTTTTCATTTCCATGTCGAGGGACCAGAGGGGCGGTAGGCTCAGACCATGCTTGCAATTGCCCGCTTTTCTATCCCGCTTAGTCAGGCCAGTGATTTTCGCGCCCAAATCGAACTAGCAAAATCGGTTTTGTCTGAAGCTGCCGGGTTCGTGAGCGGCGAAATAGGACAAAACTTAGATGAGCCAACGCTGTGGGTTTTAACAACTTCTTGGGAAAACGTCGGTTCCTATCGAAGAGCACTCAGCTCGACCCGAGCAAAGTTAGAAGCGATTCCAGTTCTAGCACGCGCAATCGATGAACCAGGGGCTTACGAGTAAACTTAAGCCACGCAAAGTAACGCCCGTTGCTTTTCGCCGACAGCCAGCCGGATGGAGAAAATTGTGGCCACGGATCGTTTAGAAAATATTGTTGGATTATCAAAACGTCGAGGATTTGTATTTCCCTCATCAGAAATTTATGGCGGACTTCGCGCATCATGGGATTACGGCCCACTTGGTGTTGAGTTAAAAAATAACGTTAAGCGTCAATGGTGGAAGTCCATGGTTACAGGCCGTGAAGATGTTGTCGGCCTTGATTCCTGCGTGATCTTGGCAAAAGAAGTGTGGGAAGCATCAGGCCACGTTGCAACTTTTAGCGATCCGCTAACAGAGTGCACGGCATGTCATAAACGCTACCGCGCTGATCATTTAGAGGAAGCGTTTGAAGCTAAGCATAAGAAAACGCCGACATCATTGGCAGAGATTAACTGTCCAGCTTGTGGCAATAAGGGCCAGTTCACTGAACCAAAACAATTTAGCGGAATGCTTAAGACCTACCTTGGACCAGTTGAAGATGAATCTGGACTTGCATTCTTACGTCCAGAAACAGCGCAAGGAATTTTTATTAACTTTGACCAAGTAATGACTACATCACGTAAAAAACCTCCTTTTGGAATTGGCCAAATCGGTAAGTCTTTCCGAAATGAAATTACTCCAGGAAACTTTATTTTCCGTACTCGCGAATTCGAGCAGATGGAGATGGAATTTTTCGTAGTTCCAGGAACTGATGAAGAGTGGCATCAATATTGGATTGATACACGAATGGCTTGGTACACAGGTCTTGGTATTAATCCTGATCGTTTGCGTATTTATGATCACCCGAAAGAGAAGTTATCTCACTATTCAAAGCGCACAGCAGATATCGAATACAAGTTTGAATTTGCCGGGACTGAATGGGGCGAGCTAGAAGGTATTGCTAATCGAACAGATTTCGACCTAAAGGCCCACTCTGCTG
>CAINSH010000165.1 GCA_903852955.1 uncultured Actinomycetes bacterium
GCCATGTGCAACTTCTTGCCATGAACTTCACTTCGCCATGTGCAACTTCTTGCCATGAACTTCACTTCTCTACGGATAACGCTAATTAACCGAAGTTAATTCCAACGCTTCCCGTGTGCGAATCGTCGCTGAATCGCACCCAAAAATTGGGCGAACTAGGCGGCGGTGCGTTAAGTGTAAGACATAAAACTGACTAGCCATAATCCAAGAAATTAAAGCTGGGGCACTACTCCTCGTAACGCTTAGAAGCGCGCCCACTTTTGCCGGATGAGCCTCGAGAAACCACGCGCGCTACTTCTCGATCGGCCTCACGAGACTTAATTGCTTCACGCTTATCATGAGCTTTCTTTCCGCGAGCAACGGCAATCTCTACCTTGGCTTTGCCATCTTTGAAATAAAGTGAAAGCGGAACCAACGTAGTGCCCGAATCTTTTAACTTACCAATGAGCTTATTGAGTTCATTTTTGTGAACAAGAAGTTTTCGGTCACGTCGTGGCGTGTGATTAGTCCACGTTCCTTCAGTGTATTCAGGAATGTGAACACCACTGAGCCAGAGTTCGCCATCAGTGATCATGGCAAAACCATCGATTAGTGACGCTCGACCGAGTCGTAGTGATTTAACTTCTGTGCCAGTCAAAACCATTCCGCACTCAAAGACGTCATCAATTGAATAATCATGACGAGCCTTTTTATTTTGGGCGATGACTTTACGGCCAACTTCTTTAACCATAACCGCAATCACCGCCCTTCCTTATTTGAAAGATTTTGGAAAACTCAAAATCTCTGTGCGCTAATCGATTACAGGGGTAATTCTCTCACTAGTTACTCCGACTAAGTCACGAATGTGGACTTCTAACATGAAACCACGTTTGATTCGGCGCAAGTTTGGCAATAAAAAGACTCTGGAACCCGACCTCGTGTATTAGGTAGAGGAGAGATTTAGACACTCAGGTAGCCGAGAGATTTAGACCTTTAAGTAGCGGCGAAGCGTAATTACGGACGCAACAGTGGATACGAGTAGGCCGGTAGCTAATAAATATGCTGATGAAACCCAAACTTCGCCCCAACCAAAGAACTTTGTAAAGGAAAGAAGTGGCGCAACTTTTGAATCAATCACACTCTTTAATGCGGCCAGTAGTCCGGTGGCAAGAGCCCAACCCACGATTGCTGAAATAATTCCTTCAAGAAGGAACGGAAGCTGAATTGACCAAGAAGATGCGCCAACAAGTTTCATAACGCCAGTTTCACGGCGCCGATTAAATGCAGCAATTCGTAGAGTGTTACTAATAAGCAATGCAGCTGTGAGTACTGAGGCTAAACCAACAAGAAGTGCACCATTTCTCAGAACACCTAATAGCTTAAAGAATTTCTCCAAAATACTTCGTTGGTCTTGGACTACATCAACTCCTGGGCGACCAGAAAACGCACTAACAATTACAGCAAACTGAGTTGGGTCCTTTAATTTCACTCGAAACGATTCTGGCAATTGATCAGCAGTCACGTTTGCCGCAATTGCTGAATCCTTGAACCGTTCTTGGAAGCGTGCATAAGCCTGTGATTGTGATTCATAAAATACAGATTCCACAACTGACATATCCTGAAGATCCTGCTGAATTGATAGTCGTTGATCAGACGAAACTAGTCCGCCTGCACATGAAGGTGAATCCGAGAGTGAGCCACAGAGAAAGACTGAAACTTCAATCTTGTCGTACCAATAATCTTTCATCGCACCGACCTGCGCATTTGAAAGCAGGCCGATACCAAGCAAGGACAGTGAGATTGCTGTTGTGACGATGACTGCAAATGTCATAGTCATGTTGCGTCGGAGACCGATACCAACTTCGCTTAAGAGAAACCGTGCGCGCATTCTTACTCCCTCTAACCGGTGTACCCATAGACACCACGAACTTGGTCGCGGATTACATGGCCTAAATCTAACTCGATAACGCGCTTTCGCATTTGATCCACAATTCCTGCATCGTGTGTTGCCATCAAGACCGTAGTTCCCTCTCGGTTAATCCGGTCAAGAAGTTTCATAATTCCAACTGAAGTTGCTGGGTCAAGGTTTCCTGTTGGTTCATCCGCAATCAAAATTGGCGGACGGCTTACGTAAGCACGAGCAATAGCCACGCGCTGTTGTTCACCACCTGAAATCTCTGAAGGCAATCGATCGCCCTTATCTTCAAGCCCAACAAGTTCTAGCACTTCTGGAACTTCACGATTGATTTCTTTTTGTGAATGTCCAAGCACGTGGAGTGCAAAAGCAACATTTTCAGTAATAGTTTTATTTGGAAGTAAGCGGAAATCTTGGAAAACAGTTCCAACTTGACGGCGAAGTTCAGGAACTTTGTGTGCGGCAAGAGTTCCTAAATCTTTTCCGGCCACATGGATTACTCCAGTTGTCGGACGTTCTTCACGCAAAATTAGACGAAGAAAAGTAGATTTACCTGAACCAGAAAGTCCTACTAGGAAAACAAACTCCCCTTTTACGATTTCTAGATTGACGGTATCAAGTGCCGGTCGATCTTGACCTGGGTAGATCTTTGTGACGTTCTCAAAGCGAATCATGTAAATCTCCCATTGCATCTGCAAGTCGGATATCGGGGAACCCGCTCTTGGCCTGCCCATAGTTTATGTAAAACAGCGCGAAAACTATGGATGCGAGGGGGACTTAAGCGTAAGAAAATCGTGAGATTGTTCGCAAATGCACCCTTTCGGTAATTATCTCCAGGCAAATCGGTAATTATCTCCAGGCAAATCGGTAATTATCTCCAGGCAAATCGGTAGATAGGTTCAAGAAAATTGGTAGGTATTTCCGCGGACCATTACTGGAAATTAGGAGCTTCGGCGCCAGCGGATTCCCGCTTCGATGAATTCATCGATTTCACCATTTAGAACTGCTGATGTATTTCCTGTTTCAAAATCAGTGCGCAAATCCTTAACCATTTGATACGGGGCTAAAACATACGAACGCATCTGATTTCCCCATGATCCAGAGTTGTCACCTTTAAGTGCGTTGATCTTTGCTTGTTCTTCTTGGCGTCGACGTTCAAGTAATTTTGATTGCAGTACTGCCATTGCGGTTGCTTTATTTTGAATTTGAGAGCGTTCATTTTGGCAAGAGACAACAATGCCTGTAGGTATGTGCGTTAAACGCACGGCGGAATCAGTTGTATTCACACCCTGCCCACCGGGACCTGATGAACGATAAACATCCACTCGTACTTCTTTTTCATCAATTTCAACGTGATCGCTTTGATCAACGACCGGTACAACTTCAACACCTGCAAAAGATGTATGACGGCGACTTTGACTATCAAATGGCGAAATTCTCACTAACCGATGTGTGCCTTGTTCTACAGACAAAGTGCCGTAGGCATAAGGAGCGGTTACTCGAAAAGTTGTTGATTTAATCCCAGCTTCTTCTGCATAAGAAGTTTCAAGTACGTCAACTTTGAAATTATGTCTTTCGCAGTAACGTAAATACATGCGCATAATCATTTCGGCCCAGTCGGCCGCTTCAACCCCACCCGCTTCAGAGCGAATAGTTATGAGCGCATCACGATCATCATATTCACCGTTAAGAAGTGTTTGAACTTCTAGTTCACCAATTGATTTCTTAACAGCATCTAGTTCTTTTTCAGCATCGGCGATTCCTGATCCATCCGGTTCACTTGCCGCTAATTCAAAAAGAATTGGCAGATCTTCGACACGTTGACGCAGACTTGAGAGTTTTGCAATTTCGGATTGAACCCGTGAAAGCCGACTTGTTATCTTTTGCGCACTCTCCGGGTCGTCCCAAAGATTCGGAACCCCTGCCTCTTCCTCTAACTCTGCCGCTTGTTTACGCAGCTTAGGAAGATCTAAAACCTTCTCAATAGATACAAGGGTGGCATCAACTTCGTTAATCTCTAATTGATATTCACGCGCCGCCATGAGGCAAGGATAGCCGAATCAGTGAAGGCGAATTCCAAAGAGGTAGAAACCCTCTTGTACTTGATTAGTGCTTGCCGCTGAAGAAGTAAGAAGCGCTGAATTCATTGAAGAAAATGGGAGTGTGAATGGAAAGATCACCTTGGCATTTGTAGAAATCGAAACAGATGTGCCATCACATGAAAAATCAGTCAATGAAATCCTTTGTAGTTCGTGCCGCTTTAAAGCCGTGTCATCCTCACTCCAGTTCTGAAGTTCTAGAAGCACATCAAAACTAGCTTGCTGGCAATCGATTGGAATGGCCGGGTGGTCTCGCTTATTTAATAGAGCTAAAGGAGTAGTGAGCATTGATCCTTTGCCGGTGTAATAAGAATCTCGATCTAAAGTATGTACTCCCCGCATCACAGCTGCCTCTGTTGCCTGAGCTAAAGAGCGCTTAGCCACCATTATGGCTGACACGTCAGTCATTACCATTAGGGAAGCAACGGTAATAACGAAAAGAGCAATAATTACTACGCTCAATGATCCATCTTCTTCTCGGAAAGCTTGTAAACATTTTTTCTTAAAGATTCTTCGCATAACGCTTTCGCGATGACCGTTGATCATACTTATTTGGATGGGCTGAGTTATTTCCATGGGCTGAGTTATTTCCATGGGCTTATATTTTCTTGCGCCGATGCCTGCACTCTTCGTTGAGTTTGTGAGTCGACATATGAAATTGTCAATCGAATTCGGCTATTTGCCGATAAACAAGGTAGGCGCGAACATTCATACGTCGCTGAAAGAGTTTGTAACTCTTCTTCAGAAAGGCCAAGATGTTTAGCAATTAGCTGAACCGCCTGTTGTGAAACGACTCGTCCTGCATAGTCGTTATCGCTTGCGACATAGGCGCGCACGCCTTCACGTGCAAGAGTTCGAATCACGGCTTCGTTTCCACTTAATGAGGCAAAACTGTTGAGGTAAATAAAGATTGGTATAAAAAGTGGGATCGCCAGGGCGACGAACTCCACTACAGCGCTACCTGATTCATCGCGCAATGAGTTATGTGCCGGAAGGAGTAATCGTTTAGCGCAGGCAGTAAGAGATTTAACGCAAGCAGTAGGAGATTTAGCGCAGGCAGTAAGAGATTTAACGCAGGCAGTAAGAGATTTAATGCAGGCAGTAAGAAATTTGCTCAGAGCGGTAAAACAATCGAGGCAAAGGGTCTGCGTGTTAATCCAACCGCTATACAAGTTCCTTGCCAGCTTAAATTTGTGATGGTTCATATATCGCCCTTGAATTTCGCACTAGTTCAAATTTTCCACAACGGCCGCCCCGTTTACTTCAACAATTGCTTTGCCGCCAAGTAGGGCTAACAGCCCAGGGACTAGTTGAGGCAATGTGTCTTTGCGACGGGAGATTAAAACCTTCATGTGCGCAAAAGGGTCTGGTGAATCTAATTCGATAATCTGATCGGAACTTGCAAACTGTCCACTAATTGCACGCACAGTTGCATCGGCCTGGGCCAAAGAAAGATCAGCATTTCGAAGATTAGTGGCGACGATTACTTCAATTGCCATCAGAAATAGAAGTAGTAAGGGAATTAGCACTAATGCACTCTCAACATTTCCATCTTCTTCCCGCAATCTCTTATTCATTGCGCCGTCCCGCAATCTCTTATTCATTGCGCCGTCCCGCAATCTCTTAATCATTGTTAGCGAATGCCATTCATGGCATCTAGTGAGTTTTTCAAAATGGCAGTCAGACGTGGTGCGGCTATTGTCCAGATCGCGGTTACAAGACCAGTAGTCATCAATACAACTAAAACCCAACCGGGAACGTCGCCTTGTTCATCGCTGAATTTTCCATGGAACTTCTTGGTTAGACCTGATAGTCCAGTTCGAAAACCGATCTCTGCCTTCACGTAGGTTTTGATTATCTGCTTCATTACTTCTCCTTTTTCTAATTGATTCTTAGGTTTAGTTCTATTTGATTCTTAGGTTTAGTTCTATTTGACTTTGAGATTTTTAATGTATCCGGTGATTATTGATTTCAATTCTGCTTCTATCTTGATTAAATAAAGATCCCGAAAATTTTTTTGTGCATATCTGTGTTTAATTGTTTTGATCACTTGCCGGCCAGAGGCATTCGCAATCTGGGTGTTGTGGAAATCTTCGAAGTTGTGGTTTAAAAGCATCAAGAAAATCCACAGTCACTTGTGCGGCAAGTAGGTCACTCTCTCCGGTGTCTATAAATTTCAAAGCTGCATGGGCCGCCAAAGCAGCTACCTGGTGTGCAATGGCAATTGGAAGTTCATCACTAGTTCCTGGGGCGATAGTTAAATCATTTCCGCCAACTTGTGCGGCCTCAAGCAGATAAAGACATTTACTACAGGGCGTATTGCCTGGTTGGACAAAAGGGCCAATGGTTGCTGAGTGACCTGGTGCTCGGTTTACGAAGAAGTGATCATGCCCATCTTTAAGCAAGTGTTCGACATATTGTGAATCGAAAATTCCACAAATAATGCGGAGGTTCTTCTCCGGGATCATTGGTTTTTTTGCCCCACGTTGCGCAAGTGCATAAGTCGAAGCAACTGGAAAAAGTGACCACTCACGAGAAAGTTCCTCGAGACGATTCTTAAAATTAAGCCCTAGATCACTTGTTCGTAGAGAACCTGTGCCAAGATCGCCATCCACAACCGTTGGGTGCTTGTAAGAAGCAGATAATGAAAGCCTGGTATTGGTTACACCGCTTGCAAGTAAAATTGAATACAACAAAGTTGCAGTCCTAGAATTTCCGATAATTTCTACGCCAAAATTCTGTCGAGCTGTCATAACTGCAACACCTCCATCACACACGCCGTCAATCCATGTGGCTTGGCTTAATTCAGGCGCGAGTCTTTTTTGGAGCTGACTAAAAGCGGCGTCATTGCTTTGATCGCTTGTGTGTGCTGCCCTTGCCGCAATTGTTGATTGAAAACGATTGTTGAGTTTGATTGAATTTCGCTGAGTATCAATGAAATTCACATTACGCAGTTGTCTAATAATAGTTTCGATAACCGATGATGAAACTTCAATCTTGTTTGATATCTCTTGGACACTTAGCACTCCGCTGAATTGATCAATGATTTCTCTAGCTTTCAGATGAGAAATTGTGATTCCATGAAATGAAGTCGCAATAATTACCGATTTTTCACCGCTTGATTCGACCGAGCTGACGTAAACACCATTTTTTAATCGAGGAAAAATCATTTCATCAATCTGTAAATCGTTGTTGGAATCGATGTTGAGTTTTAAATCGTTGTTGGAATCGATGTTGAGTTTTAAATCGTTGTTGGAATCGATGTTGAGTTTTAAATCGTTGTGGGAATCGATGTTGGGCGAATTTGGGCTTGTATTTATTTTCATGGCTGCAGATTCACCTATAGCCAACGCAAGCTCGGCACGGGACAGTTTCTCTGTGGAATCAGTACTAATAAAATTACGCCTTGTAATGATTTGTACGGCTGGAGAGAAAATGCCCAGATGAGGGTTCTTCCTTTGCAGATTTTCGCCCTAAACCATCTACGGACCTCAAGATTGCTCTTACTTATTTCGCACAAGGAAAAACCCCCAGCTCCATAATGGAACTGGGGGTTTTAACGCTAGACGTTTATATTCCTTTAAATCTCACTCCTGCCAGATCTCGGCAAAGAAATCTCGAAGGCTAAATTAAAGTTAAACGAAATTTAATTACTGTGCTTTGCCAAGGATGCGATTGACCTTGGTGCCACACACTGGGCAGATGCCCTGTGCCATGCGACGACCAGAGTCAGAGACCTTTACGGTTCCCTCGAAATCACGCTTCTCTTTGCACTTAACGC
>CAINSH010000166.1 GCA_903852955.1 uncultured Actinomycetes bacterium
ATGCAAGAGAAATTTCTTCCGCACGAGGATAGGAAAAAGATACATTCCTAAATTCAATTTGTGGATTTGAAATCTTTATTTGCACAGCTGATTCTCGGTTTTTGACCATTGGTTCAAGATCTAAAACCTCAAAAACTCTTTCAAATGAAACTAAGGATGTCATTACATCGATACGCACATTAGATAAAGCGGTAAGGGGTCCGTACAAACGTGCTAGAAGTGCGGTAATTGCAAGGAGTGTTCCAACTGATACTCCCCCGCTGATTGCTAGGTGACCACCGATTCCATAAGCAAAGGCCGTTGCTACTGCCGCCACGCTTGTCAATGCAATGAAGAATAAGCGATTGAGCATGGCCATTTTAATTCCGATATCTGCAACTTTGCGTGCCCGAGATCTAAAATACTCACGCTCTCGCACAGGTTCGCCATATAGAGCTACCAACATTGCACCTGAAACATTGAAACGCTCAGTCATAGTGCTCGACATTTCAGCATTTGTATTGAACGAATCCCGTGTCAGTTCCTGCAATTTTCGACCAACCCATTTAGTTGGGATGAGAAAGACCGGTAGTAGCAAAAGTGAAAAGATAGTTATCTGCCACGACAAAATTAGCATCGTTACGCCAACCAAGATAAGGCTGACGACATTGCTTACAACTCCTGAAAGTGTTGCGGTAAATGCCTGCTGTGCGCCAATAACATCCGAATTAATTCGAGAGATGAGGGCGCCGGTTTGAGTCCGGGTAAAGAAAGCTATCGATTGTTTTTGAACATGTCCAAAGACTAAAGAGCGCAGATCGTAAATAAGTCCCTCACCAATTCGGGATGAGAAGTAACGACCTAACATGCTCATTCCCGCATCGGCGATTGCAAGCAATCCCACTAGAACCGCTAATTCTGTAACGAGTGCGCCATTTTTAGGGATGACACCTTTGTCGATCAATTCACGAAGTAATAAAGGGGTGGCGATTACAAGAATTGCGTCGATGACCACGGTAAAAAGAAAAATCAAAATGCTGGTGCGATAAGGCTTTGCGAATTCAAAGATTCGCTTAACCGTTCCAGCCTTTAGTTTTTGCGCTTTAACTGAAGGATCTGCCGTCATTGAACGATGAGTCATCCAAGCCGCATGTATAGACATGTGACTACCTTATTGACTTAAAGCTCAGACAGTGAAACCAAGAGCACGTAGCTGCTCACGACCATCGTCGGAAATCTTGTCTGGGCCCCACGGCGGCATCCATACCCAGTTAATTTTGACATCACTTGTCATGCCAGCAAGGGCCGAACGGGTTTGATCTTCGATCACATCCTGCAAGGGGCATGCAGCAGAGGTCAGCGTCATATTGAGAATCGCAATATTTGCTTCATCAACCATCACATCATAAATAAGTCCTAAATCGACAACATTTATGCCTAATTCCGGATCAACGACATCTTTCATCGCCTCAGTAACATCATCGACACTTGTAGTCATTTATTTTCTCCCCGTGATTGAATCGCTGCATCTTTAAAGGCCATCCATCCAAGCAGGGCACACTTTACTCGACTTGGAAACTTTGAAACACCGGCAAAAACAACGGCATCCTCTAAAACATCAGGATCTCCTGCTGACAACCCTTTACTAGCCATGAGATCAGTGAAAGCGGCCACAATTGAATCGGCTTCCTCAAATCTTTTGTTTATCAGCAAATCACTGAGCATCGAAACACTTGCTTGCGAAATAGAACAACCTTGACCATCCCAAGTGATTGAATTAATGGTCCCGTCACTAACATTTATATTTAATGTAATTTCGTCACCGCAACTGGTATTGACATGGTGAACCTGGGCTGAATATTGACTAGCTAAGCCCTTATGTTGCGGATGTTTGTAGTGATCCAAAATAACTTCTTGGTACAAGGAATCCAGTTCCACTAAAAGCTCCCAAAATATGCTTGAGCGGCAATTACTGAAGATACAAGTGCATCAACTTCGGACTCATCGTTGTATAAATAGAACGATGCTCTTGTCGTTGCAGGTACGTTCATACGCTTTGCTAGTGGCCAAGCAC
>CAINSH010000167.1 GCA_903852955.1 uncultured Actinomycetes bacterium
CCTGGATAGATACGTGATGCGGCTTCGAAAACTACTGATGCCATGAGATTGCTCTCCTTCTCCGGGCAGGTACGTGCCCGACGGTCCGTGGATGAAGGCGATGGTCCGGATGGACCAACACCGCGAAGATTACGCGTAAAAGGGGCAGATGCCAATGCCTGGCCTAAAGGCCGTGCCGTATAGTTGGCCACATAATGCAGACTCACTCGGTCGGTACGTTATTTGCGGATTTAGCCTTGGTGGCCAGCCTTATTTTATTGGCCGCCCTTTTTGTTGCTGCTGAGATTGCGCTCATCTCCTTGCGCGAAAGCCAGATTCGCCAAATCGCGGGCCGTGGAAAACGCGGCGCTCGCGTTGCAAAGCTGGCTGAAAACCCCAACCGTTTCTTAGCTGCGGCGCAAGTTGGCGTAACTGTATGTGGCTTTTTATCTGCAGCCCTTGGCGCTGAAAAACTTGGCGGCTATGTAATCCCGTGGCTTGAAGGAAAAGGTTTGTCTAATGGCCTGAGCACAACAATTTCAATTATTGGCGTGACTTTAGTGATCGCATATTTTTCACTGGTATTTGGCGAACTTGTGCCAAAACGTTTGGCTTTGTTTAGAAGCGAAGAAATTTCTTTGGCATCGGCAGGAATTATTGATGTGATTGCCAAAATTTTCCGCCCAGTCATTTGGCTGCTATCTAGGTCTACAGATTTCGTAGTTCGCGGATTTGGAATCGATCCAAAGGAAGCTCGAAGCCAGATTTCTGAAGAAGAGCTCCTTGATTTAGTTGCCGGCCATGCTGCGTTAACCGATGAAGAACGCGACATCGTGGAAGAAGTTTTCAATGCATCTGAGCGCCAAATTCATGAAGTCATGGTGCCGCGCACTGAAGTTGATTTTATGGATGCATCATTAACTGTTGGAAAAGCAATTGAATTAGCGGTTGACCGCGCGCACTCACGTTATCCAGTCATCCGTGGATCATCTGATGAAGTTATCGGTTTTATTCATGTTCGCGACTTACTCGATACTTCGCTTGCATCAAAGGCAACCAAAATTATTGAGCTGGTCCGAAACATTATGTTCCTGCCAGGTACCAAAGGAATTCTGCCTGCGCTAACAGAAATGCGTGAACAAGGCCAACATGTTGCAATCGTTTTAGATGAATATGGCGGCACTGATGGAATTGTCACCCTTGAGGATTTAGTTGAGTGCCTCATTGGTGATATTCGTGATGAATACGATGAAGACGAGGGCGAAGTTTCACAAGAAGCACGCACGGGTGATTTTGAAGTTGATGGACTTATTTCAATTGCGGACTTGATCGAACAAATAGGCCTTGAAATTCCAGACGGCCCATATGAAACAGCAAGTGGATTTGTCATGCATTATTTAGGACGAATCCCCAAAGACCATGATGTAGTCAGCGTCAATGGGCTGCGAATTACAGTACTTTCGATGGAAGGTAAACGCGCTGGCCAGTTATTGATCTCTCGCACCTCCTGATGTGTGAAAGAATTAACGCATGAGCACCAAGCGAGTTTTATCTGGAATTCAGCCTACAAGCGATTCATTTCACCTAGGTAACTATCTTGGCGCAGTAAAGCAGTGGGTCGATCTTCAAGATGGCCACGATGCTTTCTATTGCATCGTAGATTTGCACGCACTTACTGGCGAAATCGAGCCATCACTATTGCGCAAACGCACTTTAGCTTCAGCTGCTCAATTACTTGCTCTGGGGATCTCGCCCGAAAAGTCAACTCTTTTTGTTCAATCTCAAGTTCCACAACACAATCAACTTGGTTGGTTAATGGAATGTATGGCAGGTTTTGGTGAAGCTAGTCGTATGACACAGTTCAAAGATAAATCTGCAAAAGGTGGCGCTGATTCCGCACGTGTTGGTTTATTCACTTATCCCATGTTGCAAGCGGCGGATATTTTGTTGTATCAAGCAGATCTGGTGCCAGTTGGTGAAGATCAACGTCAACACATTGAACTCACACGTGACTTAGCCGGCCGTTTTAACACTCGCTTCGGTCAGACATTTACTATCCCTGATAACTTTATTTTAAAGACTGCAGCAAAAATTCAAGACTTGCAGGATCCATCGTCAAAAATGAGTAAGTCTTCGGGCTCTGCCGCCGGTGTACTAGAACTTATGGATACACCAGAATCAAATGCAAAAAAGATTAAAAGCGCAGCAACTGATGCGGGCCGCGAAGTTACATTCGATGAAAAAGAAAAGCCAGGAATTAGTAATTTACTAACAATCCATAGCGCACTTTCAGGTCAAAGCATTGAGAGTATTGAAAAAGAGTTTGAAGGTAAGGGCTACGGTGATTTCAAGGGAGCTGTCGCAGAAGTTGTCGTTGAGTATTTCCGCCCAATCCGCGCAAACGCGCTTGAACTTTTAGGTGATGAAAAGCATTTACTTGATCTTTTGCATGAAGGCGCAGCAAAAGCACGCGTAGTAGCCTCACAAACCCTTGAAAAAGCCTATGAGAACTTGGGAATCGTTAAATAAGCGAGAGTTAGCACTATCAAGGCCAGGTTGAGAGTTTTCCAAAACGTTACATCAGTAGTACCAAAACCAGCGGGTGTGTGTTGAGTTTATTCATGCACAACTACTAGGCTCGCATCCACACAGAGCTTTTATAGCTGCTAAAGCGCCTATAAAAGAGCCCCTTGAAGGAGGAAAATTGAAGAAAGTATTTCGTCTCGTAGCAGTACTCGCTGCTGCAACTCTTGCTGTTACAGCATTTGTTGCGCCATCAGCAACTGCAGCATCAAAGGTAAAAGTTGGTCTTGCTTATGACATCGGTGGTCGCGGAGATAAGTCTTTCAATGACTCTGCAGCAGCTGGTCTC
>CAINSH010000168.1 GCA_903852955.1 uncultured Actinomycetes bacterium
AGCGCGTGATCTAACAACGATCATGCGCCGCCCTCAGTTATCTGAGGGTTTTTTCGTTTAATCACTTAAATGGATCTTAAGAAGGGAGAAGAACAATGAGTCAGATGACTGGGGCGAGTTCACTTGTGGCATCACTAGAAGCTGCCGGCGTAGATGTCATGTTTGGAATCCCTGGTGGCGCGATTCTTCCAGCTTATGATCCAATCTTTACAAGTTCTATACGACACATCCTTGTTCGACACGAACAAGGTGCAGGGCATGCGGCAACTGGATATGCCCAAGTAACTGGTCGTGTTGGAGTTTGTATCGCAACATCTGGCCCAGGTGCAACAAACTTAGTTACGCCATTGGCTGATGCTGCAATGGATTCTGTTCCAGTCGTTGCAATTACGGGTCAAGTTCCATCCGTTGCAATCGGTACCGATGCTTTCCAAGAAGCCGATATTCGCGGCATCACAATGCCATTTGCTAAACACAACTATCTTGTAACTAATCCTGCAGATATTCCACGAGCAATTGCGGAGGCTTTTCACATTGCAAGCACCGGGCGACCAGGACCGGTCCTTGTAGATATTGCTAAAGATGCACTGCAAGCAATGACTGATTTCAAATTTCCAACTTCGGTTAATTTAAAAGGTTATAACCCAAGAATAGTTCCAGATAACCAATCGATCCTTGATGCGGCTGCTTTAATTGCACAATCAACCAAGCCAGTTTTTTATGTTGGCGGGGGAGTAATTAAGGCAAATGCCTCTCGTGAATTATTAGAACTTGCCCAACTTCTTGGCGCACCAGTAGTTACAACATTGATGGCGCGTGGCGCTTTTCCAGATAGTCATCCGCTACACCTTGGAATGCCTGGAATGCACGGCACCGTTGCTGCAGTTACAGCGCTACAAAAAGCAGATTTACTTATTACGTTAGGTGCAAGATTTGATGACCGTGTAACTGGCAAGCTTTCAACATTTGCAGTAAATGCCAAAGTGATTCATGCCGATGTGGATCCAGCTGAAATCGGAAAGAATCGCTACGCAGATGTAGCAGTTCTCGGAGACTTGAAAAACACCATCTCTGCTTTGATTCCAGCGTTAAAAGCTGCGTTAGCTAAATCCCAACCTGATTTAACACCTTGGTTACGCCAGATGAACGCACTTAAATCTACTTATCCACTTGGCTATGACATACCTGCAGATGGCACACTTTCACCACAGTATGTAATCGAGCGCATTGGAAAAATCTCTGGACCTGATGCAATTGTTGCAGCCGGAGTTGGGCAACATCAGATGTGGGCGTCGCAGTTTGTTTCCTATGAAAACCCGCGCACGTGGCTGAACTCAGGCGGTCTAGGAACTATGGGTTACGCAGTTCCTGCAGCTATGGGTGCAAAAGTTGGTGCACCAGATACCACGGTATGGGCAATTGATGGTGATGGATGTTTCCAGATGACCAACCAAGAACTTACGACATGTGCACTAAATAATATTCCTATCAAGGTAGCCATCATTAATAACGAATCACTCGGCATGGTTCGTCAATGGCAGACATTGTTTTATGAAGGTCGTTATTCAAATACAAGCCTTGAGTCAAAGCGTATTCCAAACTTTCCAATGCTTGCAGAGTCAATGGGATGCGTTGGTTTAAGTTGCGAACGACCTGAAGATGTCGATGCAACAATCGAAAAAGCCATGAGCATTAATGATCAACCAGTTGTTGTTGATTTTAGAGTTCACCGTGATGCAATGGTTTGGCCAATGGTTGCAGCAGGTGCGTCAAATGATGATATTAAAATCGCGCGCGAAACCGCGCCTGACTGGGATTCACAGGAGCTTTAAAATGGCCCAACACACTCTTGAAGTTTTAGTTGAAAACTCACCAGGCGTTTTGGCCCGCGTAGCTGGCCTATTTTCTCGCCGCGCATACAACATTGAACGCTTGTCGGTCGGACCAACTGCTAATCCTGAAGTCTCACAAATGGACATCGTAGTTAATTTAGAAGGTCATGCACTTGAGCAAGTAATTGCTCAGTTGGACAAGTTGATCAATGTTATTTCTATTAAGGAAATCGTTCCAAACAAAGCAACACCAGCAGTTCACGACACTCAACCCGATTACCAGAACTAAAGGAGAAATACCGTGGCAGCAACGATGTATCACGAAGAGGATGCAGATCTATCCATCATCCAGGGTCGCAAAGTCGCGATCATCGGTTACGGCTCACAAGGACA